>JBOGYA010000108.1:0-8898 GCA_050696515.1 Solirubrobacteraceae bacterium | reverse complement strand
TACGGTGGCGAAGGCGTCGGCATCCTGTGGGCCCTGGAAGGCGCGACCGGCAAGAAGCTGTGGCATTTCGACACGGCGCCCACAAATCTATGGTCCGCCAAGCACGCCAACATCAACGCCGGTGGCTGGGTGTGGTACACGCCCGCTTTCGACGAACAGGGATCGATGTACTTCGGGACCGGCAATCCGGGGCCGTTCCCAGGCAACGAAAAGTACCCGTGGGGTTCGAGCAGGCCCGGTCCGAACCTGTACACCAACTCGCTCGTCGAGCTCAACGCCGCGACCGGCAAGCTGCAGTGGTACTACCAGATGACGCCCCACGACCTCTATGACCGGGATTTCCAGGACCCTCCGATCCTGCTCAACGCCAATGGCAGGCAGACGGTGATCGAGGCCGGCAAGTCCGGTTTCGTAGCGGCGTTCGACGCCCAGAGCGGGAAACTGCTGTGGAAGCGCTCGGTCGGCACGCACAACGGGCACGACAACGACGGCATCTACGCCATGAAAGGCGAATACTCCAAGCTGAAGCTGCCGGAGACCGTCTACCCCGGCCTGTTGGGCGGCGTGATAGCGCCGATGGCCACGAATGGATCGACCGTCTTCGCGCCCGTCGTCAACCACCCTGTGAGCTACTCCAAACAGACCACCCCCGAAGAAACCGCAACCGGTGGCGGTGAACTGGTCGCGATCGACACGGCTACGGGCGCAGTGAAGTGGGTACACAAGTTCACCACGTCCCTCTTCGGAGCCGTCACAGCTGTCAACAACGTCGTCTTCGCGACCACCTTCAACGGGACGATCTATGCGTTCAACGCAACCACGGGCGAACTCATCCGGGAACTCCCGCTTCCGGCCGGCACCAACACGGGCGTCGCGATCGAAGGCAACACGCTGATCGCTCCCGCCGGTCTGCCGGTGGCAGCCGGTCAGAAACCAGCGTTGGTCGCCTATCGGATCGGTTGATGGGGAAATAGAGTCAGAGATCGAGACGGGAGACACCCAACTCGTCGAAGCCGACGTGGTGGGCGAGCTCGTGGCGCACCGTCTTCACCACGTGTTCGCGCAGCAGCTCAGGGTCGTGCCCGAAGTCCCGCCGCAGTGTGTCCCGGAAGATCACGATGCGATCGTGGGTGTCGCTGCGGCGGGTCTGGCCCCCCTGGTAGAGGCCGTAGGCCCCCGCGGCGCGGCCTTTGTCGGAGATCACCACCGGCACGTGGCGCAGCGCGTTGCGCAGCAGGTCCGGCAGGTCGTCCAGCGCGTCGCGCACGAGCTCCTCGAAGTCTTCGTCGTTGAGCGGGTCGAGCTCCATGAACTCCGCTTCCTCGGGGTCCACCGCCAGGCCTTCGCGTCCCAGCTCCTCGGCGCGGCGCACGATCGCTTCGAACTCCTCCTCGGACTCCGGGTCGTGCCACCCCGCCAGGCGCACCGCCACGAACGCCGCCGCTCCCATCAGCACCGCGATCACCGCGAGGCCCAACACCAAGTCCTCCACCACCCGCACCGCTCCCACCGTGGAGAAGCCCTGACTCACCACGACCACCACCAGGCCCAGCGACAGCGCGAGGAGCGCCGCCAGCCCCACCCTCCTCAGCTGGCCGAAGACGCCCTGCGACCTCGACGGGCGCACGAGCAGCCACCCCCTACTTCTTGAGCGTGCGGGCGATCACGAGACGCTGGATCTCGTTGGTGCCCTCGTAGATCTGGGTGATCTTGGCGTCCCTCATCATGCGCTCCACCGGGTACTCCTTCACATAACCGTACCCACCCAGCACCTGCACCGCCTCGATCGTCACCGCCATCGCGGTGTCCGAGCAGAAGACCTTCGCCATCGAGGAGTACTTCGCGCGTGCAGGATCCATGCGATCGGCCATCGCGCACGCCTTGTACAGCAGCTCCCGCGCAGCCGCCGTGCGTGTTTCCATATCCGCGAGCTTGAACTGGATCGCCTGGAAGTCGATGATCGGCTGGCCGAACTGCACCCGCTCGCGCGCGTACCCCACCGCGTAGTCGGTCGCCCCCTGCGCGATCCCCACCGCCTGCGCCGCCGCCCCCAGGCGGGTGCGCTCGAGCGTCCCCAGCGCCACCCGCAGGCCGCGGCCGACCTCCCCGATCACGTTCTCGTGGGGCACCCGCACGTCCTCGAAGATCGGCTGGCCCGTCGGCGAGGCGCGGATCCCGAGCTTGTGCTCGAGCTTGCCCACGCTGAACCCCGGCCGGTCGGCCTCGACCACGAACGCCGTGATCCGCCGGCTCTCGCGGTCGGTGACCGCGAAGCAGACGTAGAAGTCCGCCACCCCCAAGTTGGTGATCCAGTTCTTCGTGCCGTTGATCACCCACTCGTCGCCGTCGCGTACCGCCGTCGTCTTCATCCCCGCCGGGTCCGAGCCCGCCTCGGGCTCCGAGAGCGCGAACGCCGGGGACCACTCCCCGCTCGCGCACCGCGGCAGGAAGCGCTCCTTGAGCTCCTCGGAGCCGAACAGCTGCAGCGGCAGCGTGCCGAGCTCCTGCACCATCAGGATCAGCGCGCACGCCGCGTCCACCTTCGCGATCTCCTCGACCGCCATGTTCAGCATCAGCGTGCCCGTGCCCGTGCCCCCGTACTCGACGGGAAACGGCAGCCCCAAGATGTCATGCTCGGCCAGCAGCTTGCGGATGTCCCACGGGTACTCTGCTCGCTCGTCGATCTCCGCCGAGCGCGGCGCGATCTGCTCCTGCGCGATCTGGCGTATCGTTGCGCACAGGTCGATGTGCTCCTGGGGGATCGTGTAGACCTCGCTCACTGCCTCCATGGTGTGGATGCTAGTGCCCCGCGCGCGGCGATGGGGACCCGCGCAGCCTGCGCGACCACGCTCAGCCGCCCCCGGAGTGATTTTTGAGCAGTCGTCCGTCAGGCAGACGGCTCTGCCATCCAGAGCATACGCACGCCGAGCAGCTCGCCGAGACGATCGAAGTGATGATCGTAATGCAGCACGTCCAGCCCCGAGGTCTGTGCCGCCACGGCGACCGTGAGGTCGGTCAAAGGCAGGCGGTGGGCTCCGTGAGAACCCTCGTCCGCCAGCTCGCGCATCGCCGAGAGCACGCCTCGCTGGACAGCACGATCGACCGCGATCTCCCGCAAGCCCGCGAGCGTGCGATCGACCGCGGCGATCCTCTCCGGGCTGGGCGCATCGAAGGTCAACTCGTAGCGCACCGGCCAGCACCAGGCGATGTCGCGACGCTCAGCAGCGGCGAACAGCAGCTCCCGCGCCCGGGGAACCCGTCGCGCAAGCATCCACGCAGACGTATCTACGAGCACTGCCCCCTGCCCATCCCATAACTCGACGCTCACGCGCCGCTCGGAGGCGAATTGAGCCGATCGATCTCCTCCAGGTCCAAATCGAACCCGTCCCTGTCCATCACGGCGAACAGCGCCTCGATCGCTTCACGGCGTCCGCGCCCGGCCCGCAACTCAATCTCAGCCCCCTCAACCGCGAGCCTCCGCACCAGCGATGCGTCGGCCTCTCGCGTGCCAGTCGCCGCACGCACACGCTCAAGCACGTCCCCCAGCTCCGGGTCGGCCGTTACCGCGATTCGTGGGTGCTTGCTAGGCATCGCACCCGATAGTGTAGCTCGCAGGGGTTACTCCCGTGGTGATGACGCGGTCTGCGTGGCCGCTACGCTCCGATCGATGCCCCCTGCCGATCCCTCTACCGATGAGTCCCCCAAGATCGCCGATCCCTCCGAGTTGGCCGTCGAGCCCGCCCGCCTCGCGGAGTGGCTCGCCGAAGACCCCAACCTCCAGGTGGTGGACGTCCGCGAGGCATACGAGCGCGAGGCCGGGCACATCGCGGGCAGCGTCCACATCGCGCTCGCCCAGCTCCCCTCCCAGGCCGAGGCAGTGGACCGCGAGCGGCCCGTCGTCTTCTACTGCCGCGTCGGCTCCCGCTCGCTGATGGCCGCGCAGGCGTTCCGTGGCTCCGGCTTCGACGCGTACACGATGGAGGGCGGCCTTCTACGCTGGGCACGGGAGGGCAGGGCGCTCTCGCCCGAGGGCGGGCACGTCGCCGATCATTGAGAGCCCAATACCCGCGTCGCCGAGCGCTGATCCATCCACCAAAGCACACGGGCCAGACCCCGAGCCCCGACAACCATCCACCCATCGAGAAGGAGACGCACATGGAGGCATCCGAGTACCCCAAGGTGACCGTCGGCGAGGGATATGCCGTCGGCGACCTCGACGCGCTGGGCGAGGGTCCCGGCTTTCGCAAGGTCCGCAAGGGCCTGGGCGTGACCGCGTTCGGCGTCAACGCGATCGTCATGCCCGCCGGCTACCAGAGCGGGCGCCACTACCACGACACCCAGGAGGAGCTGTACTTCGTGCACCGCGGCGCGATCGAGATGGAGTTCGGCGACGGCTCCAAGCACCGCCTGGAGGAGGGCGCGTTTGCCCGCGTCGACGCCCCCACCGTGCGCAGCATTCGCAACGTCGGCGAGGGCGAGGCCATATACCTCTGCGCCGGCGGCAAGGATGGGTACGTCGGGCGCGACGGGCGTATGCCCGAGGGCGATGAGCGCGTCAGCGGGCCGCCCGGGGTCGCCCACTAAGAAACCCATCCGAAAACTCTCGGATCTCGCCGCAAGAGGCTACGGGAAGCGATCTGAGGAGTTTTCGGATGGTTTCGACTCAGTTCAAGAACCGTTTGACTTCGCGTTGGTGCTGCTGCCCAAGGGAGGTCTTGGTCGGCCGGATGCCGATCGCGTTGTCCATCGCCGTCGCCAGCGGCATCCAGGTGAGGATCAGGTAGACCCCCAGCGCCAGCGCCGTGCGGCGCAGTGCGCGCGAGCGGGAGAGCGCCGCCATCGGCAACACCCACAGCACGTACCACGGCAGGACCCAGCTCAACGTCACCAGCAGCGCCACCGTTGCCCAGCCGGATGCGCTCAGCGCGTCACGCCGGCGCCACGCCAGCATGCTGCAGCCGAGCACCGACAGCGCTAGCGCCGCCTCGAGCAGCACGCGCATCGTGTCCGTCTCCCCCCCCTGGCCCAGCGTCAGGCCCAGCACGTTGGGCATGCTCATCGGGATCACCAGGCGTCCCTGGGTACCGAGGGCCGGCAGGTGCATGCCGAACGCCGCCACGCTGCACGCCCCCAGCACGAGTCCCCCCGCCACAAGTCCCAGCACCACCTGCACGAGGCGGCGCGGGGCTCTGAGCAGCCCCGCCAGCACCACCGGGACGAGGATCCCCGCCGACGCCTTCAACGCGATCGCCGCCGCCAGCGCGACCCCCGCTCCCAGCGCCAGCCACGCCGACGCGACTGCGCCGACGGAGACGCGCCGCTGCGGTGAGATCCCCGGCGCACCCACGCGCAGCAGCAGGTAGAAGGCGAGCACGATGAAGAACACCGTGAAGAAGTCGTTGTGGGCCCCACCGAGGCCCCACACCAGCACGATCGGGTTGAGGCCCACCAGCACGATCGCCGCCACCGGGTCCCGGCCCAAAAGGCGCGCGCACCTCCACACCAGCAGGATCGTCGCCAGGCTCGCCACCATCAACAGGCCTTTCAACGTCCACAGCGAGGCCGCGATCCCGAGCGGCACCACCGCGTAGGTGAGCAGCGTGAACAGCGGCCCGTACGGGCTCAACAGCTGGTGCCAGTTGCTCAGGTAGAAGGTCGGGTCGCTGTGGGGCTCCAGCACCGGGACCGTCGTGTACGGGTTGAGGTGGTGCAGCACGCCCATGCGCCCGTAGTTGATGTAGTTGAACACGTCCGTCAGCGCCAGCGGCGGGGAGAGCAAGAGGATCGCGTGCACCCCCACGACGGCCGCGATCGCCCAGCGCGCCCGTAGCAGCGGCACGTACTTCAGACCGACGAGGTACGCCACGTACATCACCACCAGCGCCCCCGTGAACAGCGACTTGATCGCCGGCGGGCTGCGCGTGAACGACGGCCACAACCCGCCCAACGGGCCCGCCAGCCAGTGGGGGAAGAAGCCATACTGGCTCGGCGCGGAGAGGAAGCTCGGGCGGTCGGCCGCGGCCACTACGATCAGCGCGGCGCACACGACGATCACAGCCAGCGCCAGCGCTCCGATCGTAGTTTGCCTGCGCGCGTGCGCCCGCACGCGCAGGCGCCCGCTCCGGGCGGGGCGCCCCTCGTGCAGCGAACTACCCTCCAGCGCACTCGGCGGGTCGCCCAGCAGCGAGTCCCGCAGGGGCAGTGTGGTCGCGTCGCTCGACATAGAAAGAGGACCCGGTTGGGCCGGGTCCTCTTAGATTAGTGTCCTTCGATGGCGCTGACTAGATGGCGCTGACGTTCACGGCCTTGGGTCCCTTGTCGCCCTGCTCCGCGTCGTAGGACACCTTGGCGCCCTCCTGCAGCGAACGGTAGCCGTCGCCGTTGATGCCGGTGTGGTGTACGAAGAGATCCTTGTCCCCGTCATCCGGGGTGATGAAACCGAATCCCTTGTCGTCGCTGAACCACTTCACTGTGCCGGTAGGCATGTGACATTTCCTCCACGATTCGTGCGTGCTGCTGCGCGGAGGATGCTGCGAAGAGCTTCGACCTGCGAGAGCTTGCACTGCTTTTACGCCGGCCTTATGCCGGCCCCAACGGCAACGACGGTAGCACGTACGACGGCCGTTTTGTTCTCAAGTTGTTGCTCCGGCTAGGGTGGTCCTATGAGCCCCGAGACGACGCCCGCCACGCTCACGCCGCTGCTGGGCGGCTCCTCGCAGCCGCTTACCGCCCGGCAGGTCGTGGAGCGACTACGGACATGGGAACCCAACCCACCCACGGATCCGAGCCCGCTCTCCCAGCGTCCTCACGTGCTCCTCAACATGGTGTGCACGGCAGACGGGCGCGCCACGCTGGGCGGGCGCTCCGGGCCGATCGGCGACCGCGGCGACCGCGAGCTCTTCCACGCGCTGCGCACCGCCGTCGACGCGGTGCTCGTGGGCGCGGGCACCGTGCGTGCCGAGCGCTACCACCGGCTGGTGCGCGAGGAGGCGCACCGGCAGCTGCGACACGCGCGCGGGCTGGCCGAGGAACCGCTCGCATGCGTCGTCTCCGCCAGCCTGACCCTGGCTGCCGACATCCCCCTGCTCACGGACCCCGCCGCGCGAATCGCCATCCTCACTCCCTCCCCCACTGGAGAGCTCCCGGGGAGCGCCAGTCCCGTGGAGTACGTGCGCGCAGCTCGCGACGACGGGACGCTCGACCTGCCGGCCGCGCTCGGCGAGCTGCGCGCGCGCCTGGGAGTCCACACCCTCCTGTGCGAGGGAGGCCCACATCTGAACGGCCAACTGCTGGCCGCGGGTCTGGTAGACGAGCTGTTCCTCTCCCTCGCCCCCAAGCTCGGAGGGGGGGTGCGCGCGGAGTCGCCGCGGATCGTCAGCGGGCCAGAGCTCGATCCCCCGGTCGAGCTGGAGTTGCTCGACGCACTGGAGAGCCGGTCCAACCTGCTGCTGCACTACCGCGTGGGCGGGGCGCGATAGCCCGCCATGGCGCCCCCCGCCGTGGCGCCCTCCTGGTCCTCGACGGGCGCGCCGGCCGTGGCGCCCTCTTGGTCCTCGGCGGGCGCCCCCGCGGCGGGCTGGCCGATCTTCGAGCGGTCGCCGATGCGGCCCTTCCCGGTGTGGACCGCGACGTTGAGCACCACGGAGTTGGGCACCAGCACCGAGCCCTCCCCGGTGGCGAACGTCGTGTAGAGCAGCCCCAGCGAGCTCACCACCCCCTCGATCTGCCCAGCCAGCGGACCGCCCTGCAGACGCACGTGGTCGCCCACCCGGAAGGGTCCCGCGCTGAGCAGCACGGTCCCCGCGATCAGGTTGCCCAGCGTCTGCTGCGCCGCAAGGCCGAGCACCACGGCGGTGAACGCTCCGCCGAGGGCCAGCGTGCGCGCTTCGATGCCCGCTACGTCCAGCGCCACGAGCAGCGCAAGCGCGACTGTCGCGAGGCGGATCAGGAAGCCCACGGTCCCCGCCGTGGCGGGATCCATGCGCCGGAACAGCGCCGGGCCGAGCGCGCGGCCGGCGTCGCGCGCGATCGCCCAGCCAAGGATCACCAGCGCGATCACCGTCGCCGCCGTAACCGACGCCTGCAGCGGTTCTTTGAGCGTCGTGTATGCCGCGTGGCCGTGGGGTCCGGACACGGCGAGCACGCGCGTGCCCAGCAGGCTCAGGCGATTGTCGTAGAGGACCACGATCGCCACGAACAGCGCCGCCAGTCCCACCGCCTCCACACGCGCGCGCTTCGCAGCGCGGGGACTGACCTGGTGCAGCAGACCCACCTCCTGCCACGCTTGACTGCGGGTCTCGAACATCTTTGGCGGGGTCTTTGGCAGTGGGGCTCGGGGCATGGGAGTTGCCCAACATGATGGCGGCTGCCAGGATGAGGGGATGTCCTTGAGCGGTCCCGAGATCGGCCTGGCGGTGTCGGTGTTCCTCGCGTGCACGGTCGAGGCGGTGGAGGCACTGACGATCGTACTTGCGGTGGGAACGACGCGCAGCTGGTCCTCGGCGCTCTCCGGGGTGGGCGCGGCGACGGCGACGCTGGCGGTGATGGTGGCAGCGCTCGGCCCGGCGCTGACCGCCCTGCCGATCGACGTGGTGCGCGTGGCGGTGGGCGGCATGTTGGCGGTGTTCGGGCTGCGGTGGCTGCGCAAGGCGATCCTGCGCGCGGCGGGCAGGAAGGCCAAGCACGACGAGCAGCAGACCTTCAAGGAGGAAGTCGAGGGGGCCCGCGCCGCGGGCGCCAGGCATCCGGGATGGGACGGGTACTCGTTCACGATCGCCTACAAAGGCGTGGTACTGGAGGGAGTGGAGGTGGTGTTCATCGTGCTCACGTTCGGCGCCAACCAGCACCGGGTGGGCCTCGCCGCCGTGGCCGCCGCGGCCGCGGTCGCAGTGGTGGCGG
>JBOGYA010000107.1:0-8925 GCA_050696515.1 Solirubrobacteraceae bacterium | reverse complement strand
GGTCTCCTCGGTGACGCCTTTGATGCCCTGGCCGATCCGCGTCCAGCGCTGCGGGTCCTCGCCGAGCGAGCGCTGCAGTAGTGAGAGGATCACCTGGAGCTCCTCCGAGTCCGCGCCCGCCGGATCGGGCACGGCGCCGGCGACCTCGTACTCGGTGCCCTTGTGGATCAGCAGCGTGGCGTCGCCGCCGTCGTCGAGGATCATGTTGGGGCCATCCTCGCCAGGCCAGCGGAGCGCCTGCTCGGTGCACCACCAGTACTCCTCCAGCGTCTCTCCCTTCCACGCAAACACCGGCACGCCCCGCGGCTCAGCGGGGGTCCCGCCGGGCCCGACGGCGATCGCGGCGGCGGCGTGGTCCTGGGTGGAGAAGATGTTGCAGCTGCACCACCGCACCTCCGCGCCGAGCGCAGTCAGCGTCTCGATCAGCACCGCCGTCTGCACGGTCATATGCAGCGAGCCCGTGATCCGCGCGCCGCGCAGCGGCTGGGCGCCAGCGTACTCGCGGCGAGTCGCCATCAGGCCGGGCATCTCGTGCTCTGCGAGCGTGATTTCCTTGCGTCCGAGCTCAGCTAGCGCGAGGTCGGCAACCTTGAAATCGGGAGCGGGCGCCGCGAGGGCGTCCTTGGTGGCTGTCGCGGTGGCGACAGGGGTCATTGCGGACATGACGAATCTCCTGTGCGGTCAGGTGAGCGCCCTTGCTGCAAGGTGGGCCGAGCGTGGCGGATCACAGCCGTCGCAGCGCTCCTCGGCCGTCTCCGAAGGTATCACACACTTCAGGCCGGCTACCGCGCGGCGAGCTCGGCCTTGAGCTGCTCGAGCAGCTTGACCGGGCCGGGATCGACCCCGCGTAGGGCGGCGAGGTAGACGGAGACGAGGTCGCCGAGCAGCACCAGCGAGAACACCCGCTCGATCGTGGTCTGGCCGCGTGTCTCCACGTGGAAGCACGCGGTGGCGCTGTCGGCGATCAGCTTCTCGGTGAGCTCCATGCGCTCCTTCACGCGCGGGTGGGCGTCGGAGTCGTCGAGGAACACCGCCGCGAAGCGGCCGACCTCGGGCGCGCCCTCCCAGCCGCAGATCTCGTTGTGGTCGAGCTCGGGGAGCTCGTGCGCGAAGCAGGGGAGCTTCGCGTTCTCGTTGATCTGGGTCTTCCAGCGGTAGGCGACCGGGATCGTCAGCCCGGCGCCGGCCACCACCGGCGCGGAGCCGAGCAGGCCACGGGCGAGCTCCTTGGCCAGCGAGTCCTCCGGCGCGTCGGGGCCCCACTCGGCGACGAGCTGCTCAGCGTGAGCGCCGGCCACGTCGATCTCCGAGGTGAGCCGCGGACCGGCCCCGCAGAGGGCGGCGACCTCCAGCGCGGCTACCGTCATGTAAGCCACGGCGGCGCGCGGCTGGAACCCTCCGGGGAGCGGGATCACGGGCACCTTGTCCGTACGCGCGAGCTCCGCGAGGCGCCCACCGGTGGTAACCACCACGCGCTGGGCACCCAGGGCGCCGGCCGACTCGTAGCAGGCAAGCGTCTCCTCGGTGTTGCCGGAGTAGCTGGCGCACAGCACAGTGGTCTCCGGGGTGGTCCAGGGGGGCAGGCCGTAGGCGCGCGTCACGAAGATCGGCCGCGAGGCGTGGTCCCCGAGCGCGGCGCACGCCAGCGAACCCCCGATCGCGGAGCCGCCCATGCCGGCCACGACAAGCCCGCCGGGCGTGTCCCACTCGTTCATGATCGCCGACTCCACCCGCCACAGCGCGTCGCGCAGGTGCTCGGGCAGCGCGAGCACGTCGCCCAGCTGCCCGGAGCAGTCCACGGCGGCGATCGCCTCGCGGGAGAGGGTGGTCATCACGTTCTCGGTCACGAGAACCGCAGCGCTCCGTCGGGGAGGGTCACGCCCGGGAAGATACGCGCACCGCGGGTCACGATGTTGTGCGCCCCCACCGTGACCCCCTCGCCGAGCACCGCGGAGCCGGTGATGTGGGTGCCCTCCCCCACGCGGCAGCCGGCCGCGACGATGCAATCGCGCAGCGTGCACCCGGCGCCGATCTCCGCGCCGTTCATGACCACCGAGCGCTCCACGGTGGCGCCAGCGCCGATCGTGACTCCCTGGCCAAGCACCACGAGGCTGCCGACCTGCGCCCCCGCGGCCACGTGCACGCCGGGCCCCAGCACCGCGGGGGGGATCGCGCGCCCCTGCACCCGCGCGTCGGGGGCGAGAGCCAGGTAGTCCTCACCGACGAGGGCGCTCACCGCGGTGTGAACCTTGCTCTCGATGATGTCGAAGGTGCCCTGCAGGTAGCGCTCGGGGGTTCCGATGTCGAGCCAGTAGCTCTCCGAGGGGAACCCGTAGAGGCCGTCGCCGATCAGTCGCGGCCACACCTCGCGCTCGATCGAGACGTTGCGTTCGCCGGGCACGAGCTCGAGCACCTCACGCTCCAACACGTACGCGCCGGCGGAGATCAGGTTGGTGTACTCCTGAGCAAGAGAGGTCCGGCTCGCTTGCCTCCGGCCGGCTGCGCCACCCTCTGGGCGATCGGGGCCGGGCTTCTCCACGAAGTCGATCACGGAGCGGTCCTCGGCGAGGTGCACGAGCCCGTAGGCGGAGGGGTCCTCGACGGGCACCAGCGCGAGCGTCGCCTGGGCGCCGGTGCGCTCGTGCTGGGCAATCTGCTCGGTCAGGTCGATGTCGGTGAGCACGTCGCCGTTGAGCAGCAGGAAGCGCTCGTCGAGCATCGACTCCGCGAACTTCAGCGCGCCGGCGGTGCCGCGCGGGTCGGGCTCCTCCACGAAGCGCAGGCGGATCCCGAGCCCCGTGCCGTTCCCGAGCACGTTGCGCACGGAGGTAGCGAGGAAGCCGCAGGACATGATCACGTCCTCGATCCCGTGCGCGCGCAGCCATTCGAGCATGAACACGATGAACGGCCGGTCCACCAGCGGGACGAGCGGCTTGGGCACGGTGGATGTCAGCGGGCGTAGGCGGGTGCCCTCGCCGCCGACGAGGATCACTGCCTGCATCAGCCCCGTCCAATCCCTTCGTACACGAGGCCCGCGGCGCGCACGGCGTCGCCGTCGAGGGCGTTGCGCCCGTCGATCACGACGGTGCCCCGCATCGCCTCGGCGACCTGCGACCAGTCGAGGTCGGTGCACTGCGGCCACTCGGTGACGAGCACTACGGCGTCGGCGTCGCGCACGGCGTCGAGCGCGCAGTCGGCGAGCTTAAGGCCGCCGATCAGCCCGCGGGCCTGCTCCTCAGCGACGGGGTCGTACGCGCAGACCGTAGCCCCGTCGGCGTTCAGCCGCGCGGCGAGCACCAGCGAGGAGGCCTCGCGCATGTCGTCGGTGTTGGGCTTGAACGCGAGCCCTAGCAGCGCCACCCGCCGGCCAACGAGCGAGCCGAGGTGCTTGTGCAGCTTGCCGATCACGCGGCGCTTCTGCAGCTCGTTGACCTCGATCACGGCGGTGAGCAGCTGGAAGTGGTAGCCGGAGTTGCCGGCGAGCTGCTTCAAAGCATCCACATCCTTGGGAAAACAATTCGATGTTGTAACACCACCGCTTGTGACAACCGTGTGCGAGTACGGAACCTCCAGTGAATAGACGTGTCCTGAATGGGAATCGCGCCGGGTGTCGACGACCCTCACCCATGAGGGACCCTCCCCGAGCCGGCGGTAGCCAGTGGGCGCGATGCGCTTGCGCTGTTGAGCGATGGCCGCGAGCGCGCCCGGGCGGTCACAGTCGGGCACGAGGTTGACTGCCCGCTCGACCTGATCGGCCCCGCTGATGCGGATCCAGTGAGTGTCCTTGGTGGATTTGGCGGTGCGGCCGATCCGTCGTGAGGCGACGATGCCGAGTTCCCCAAGTAGTCGCAGAACACCATCGGCGAGCTCATCTGAGATCGTGCCCAACTCGAGGGCCACGCTCGGGCCTCCATTGATGAGCGACCACGAGCCGTCGCCCTCCCACAAACCGGACAACAACGCCCACTTGTGTTCGGCTGCAAGATCCCATATCAGGTCGGGGAGGCGCTGCTCGTAGCTGGTCCTGCCCAGACCGACGATCTTGTTCCACAAGGCTCCGATCAACCGAGACTGAACGACGACCTGATGGGCGGTCGGCGGTCGTCGCGTCCGAGCCGCTACACCATGTTTGGCCCAGAAAGCGACCACCTCGTCAACGAGGTGCGGCTCCTTGGTGGGATGAAAGGACCACACGATCTTCGCGGTGTGGCGATCGTCGAATGAGGTGTGACCCTCGGCGAGGTAGAGCCCCACTACCCGCCAGAACGCGCGATCCATGGTGATCGCCGAGGTGACGTACGCACCATTCCTTGCGGTTCCAAGCGTTCCCTCTCGCCACCGAATACCCGCTCGCATGGCCTCGTCGAGACGCAAGGCTCCGCTGCGTCGCACATCTCCGGTCCTGGCCGCAGTGCCACGAGGATGGGTGAATACGAGACGGCGCTCATCGAGCGGGCGCGAGACAAGCTCATCGACGATCTGGCGCCCGGGACGCACAATGACTTCGCCCTCGACCAAACCGGCCGCCTGAATCGCGGAGTCCATGGGATAACGGACTTCGGAGCGCTCGGCGATGCCCTCACGCGCACCGGCCACCGGCACCCAGTCACGCTCGGTCAGCTCGAAAGCTAGCTTTACCTGCGTCTCCCCGCTGGCCCCATCGCCGACGATCCATGGATGGTCTGGGGTCGTCCGTACCCGGCGACCCATCTTGGTGCGCACCTCTATCAGGTCCCCTGTATAAGGACGCCTGGTCAGCGCCATCACAGGCAGGAACCAAACGCTCTCCTCCCCTCGAACCCAGGACAGCACCTCAAGTCCATCTGGCTCGATCACTTCGGTGCTCAAGCCGGCACCGAAGGCCGTCAACGCCTCAGCGGAGTCGATGCGCTCGCTGTTAGGGTACAACCGTTCCCATAGCTGCTCGAAGCGCAGCAACGTCGTGCGACCGTGCTGCCGCGCAAGCACGGTCTCCTCGGGAGCAAAGCAACTGCCCCCGAAGCCGATCCCGGCCTGCAGGAACTTCGGCCCGATGCGCGCGTCGAGGCCCATGCCGCGCGCGACCTCGACCACGTCGGCCCCGGTCTCCTCGCAGACGTTGGCGATCTCGTTGATGAACGAGATCTTCGTCGCCAGGAAGGCGTTGGAGGCGAGCTTGACCATCTCCGCGGAGGCGACGTCGGTGCGCACGAGCGGAGCTCCGAGTGGCGCGTACAGCTCGACCACTGCGTCCCCGGCCCAGTCGCCGTCCTCGCCGACCACCACGCGGTCGGGGTGCAGGAAGTCGTGGACGGCGGAGCCCTCCTTGAGGAACTCGGGGCAGGAGACGTAGCTCAGGCCGCCCTTGCCCTGCTCGGCGAAGATCCGCCTGATCGAGGCGCCGGTGCCGCAGGGCACTGTGGACTTCATCACCAGCGCGTGGTCCTTGGAGGGCGGGATCGCGTCGACGACCGCATGCACCGCAGAGAGATCGGCGTCACCGGAGTAGGTGGGCGGGGTGCCGACCGCGACAAACAGCAGCCGCGCACGCTCCAGCGCGTCGGCGAGGTCGGTCGAGAAGTGCAGGCGGTCGGCGTGCCGGGCCAGCAGCTCCTCCAGGCCCGGCTCGTAGATCGGCGACTCCCCCCGGCGCAAGCGCTCAACCTTGGCGGCGTCGATGTCCACGCACCACACCTCGGAGCCGAGTTCCGCGAATCCGGCGGCGGTGACGAGGCCGACGTAGCCGGTACCGATCACTCCGACGGGCTCGCGGGCGCTGCTCATTGGAGGTGGTGTCGGTCGCGGCGCATGGGGAGAGCCGGAAGGCTAGCCGCTGCACGCGGACGGCGGCGACCCGGCTTCGCCACCGGCTTTGAGCCCCAACGGAACGGGTGTCGGTATAGCGATAGTAGACATACAATGTAAAAGGGCGCGGAGGTAGATATAAAAATCTGAACCTTGTATAACAATTGTGAGACAAGGTTTAAAAAGTTATATACATACCCACCCCCCTCGCTCATCCGGCCCAGGTCGCCGCCCCCCAGGCAAGGCACCCGATCGAGCTCGCGGGCGCAGGCGCTCAGCCGCCATCGAGCGCGGTGGCCTCCTCGACCAGTACGAGCGCGCGGTTGCGCTCGAACTGCAGGTAGCCGGCGGCCTGCTTGAAGCGCAGGATCTCCGTGTCCGAGCGGTAGAGGCGCAGCTCGGTGGGCACGAGCGTCGCAAGCACCGGCTCGTGGTTCGCGAGAATTCCGATCGAGCCCGACCCGGTGAACGTGGAGAGCATCTCGACCTCCCCGGAGAAGACCGGCCCCTCGGGGGTGAGAACTTCGGCCTGAAACTTCGTGCGCGCCATTACTTCTTGGCCGCCTCTACAACCTGGTCGATCGTGCCCTTGAGGAAGAAGGCGCTCTCGGGCACCTCGTCGTGCTTGCCCTCGATGATCTCGTCAAAGCCGCGGATCGTCTCGGCGATCGGCACGTACGCGCCGGGGGTGCCGGTGAACTGCTCGGCCACGAAGAACGGCTGCGAGAGGAAGCGCTCGATCCGCCGCGCGCGGTTGACGGTGACCTTGTCCTCGTCGGAGAGCTCGTCGATGCCGAGAATCGCGATGATGTCCTGGAGCTCCTTGTAGCGCTGGAGGATCTCCTTGACGCGGTTGGCGACGCGGAAGTGGTCCTCGCCGAGCACGTCGGGCTTGAGGATCGTCGAGGTGGAGTCCAGCGGATCGACCGCCGGGTAGATGCCCTTCTCGGAGATCGCGCGGGAGAGCACCGTGGTGGCGTTCAGGTGCGCGAACACCGAGGCGGGCGCGGGGTCGGTCAAGTCATCGGCGGGCACGTAGATCGCCTGCACGGAGGTGACCGAGCCGGTGCGGGTCGAGGTGATGCGCTCCTGCAGCTGGCCCATCTCGGTCTCCAGCGTCGGCTGGTAGCCAACCTGGGAGGGCATTCGCCCGAGCAGCGCGGAGACCTCAGAGCCGGCCTGGACGAAGCGGAAGATGTTGTCGATGAACAGCAGCACGTCCTGGCCCTGGTCGCGGAAGTACTCGGCCATCGTCAGCCCCGACAGCGCCACGCGCATGCGCGCGCCGGGCGGCTCGTTCATCTGCCCGAAGACGAGCATCGTCTTGTCGAGCACGCCCGACTCCTTCATCTCCAGCCACAGGTCGTTGCCCTCGCGCGAGCGCTCGCCGACGCCGCAGAACGCCGACAGCCCGCCATGCTCCTTGGCGAGGTTGTGGATCAGCTCCTGGATCAGCACGGTCTTGCCCACGCCGGCGCCGCCGAAGAGCCCGACCTTGCCACCCTTCGCGTAGGGGGCGAGCAGGTCGACGACCTTGATCCCCGTCTCGAACATCTCCGTCGTCGGGGTGAGGTCGTCCGCGCGCGGGGCCTCCTGGTGGATCCCGCGGCGCTGCACGTCGGCGGGCAGCTCCGCGCCGAGGTCGATCGGCTCGCCGAGCAGGTTGAAGATGCGCCCGAGCGTGACCTCGCCGACGGGCACGGTGATCGGCCCGCCGGTGTCCACGACCTCCGCGCCGCGCGCGAGGCCGTCGGTGGTGTCCATCGCCACGGCGCGCACCCGGTCGTCGCCGAGGTGCTGCTGAACCTCGCACACGAGCACGCCCTCGCCGGCCGCCGCGATGTCCTCGGCCTCCCCGGCGGCGGCCGCCGCCGGGCGCGCGACGGTGATCGCGTGGTTGATCTCGGGCAGCTTGTCGGGGAACACGGCCTCGATCACGACGCCCTGGATCTCCTCGATGTGGCCGACGTTGCGCGTGGTGGAGGCGGCGCCGGCAGCGGCGGGCTGAGTTGCGGTGGTGGGTGCCATTGGTCTCTGGAGTCTCCTTGGTTTAAAGCTTTTGGATTGGGCTCCGCCCCCCAAGGGGGCTGCGCCGGGCGGCGTTCGCAGTGCGGTACAGGCCTGTGGAAGTGGAGGCCGGGGCGTCGCCGCGCGGGCCAGGCGCGGTGCATGGGGAGTCAAAACCGGACATCAACTCAATCCCTCCGCCCCGGCTACGACCTCCATGATCTCCTGGGTGATCTCGGCCTGGCGGGCGCGGTTCATCTGCAGGGTGTAGTCGTCGATCAGCGTGCCCGCGTTCTCGGAGGCGTTGCGCATCGCGGTCATCTGCGCGCCGAAGAAGCCCGCGGAGGACTCCAGCAGCGCGCGGTAGATCGAGACCTCGATGTAGTCGGGGATCAACTGCTGGAGGATCGCCTTCGGGTCGGGCTCGTACTCGACGAGCGGGCGGGCGGGCTCGGATCCCTTGCGCTCCCCGTCCCCTTCCCCGTCGGAGCCCTCGCCCGTGAGCGTCGCGTCCGCGAGCGGCAGCAGCGTCTCGTGCGTGACCGTCTGGGTGAGCGGGGAGACGTAGGCGTTGAAGAGGATCTCCACGCGGTCGAGCTCCCCGGCGGCGTAGGCGCTCGTCAAGTCCTCGGCGATCGTGTGCGCGTCGGCGTAGGCGGGGCGGTCGGTGAAGCCGACGTAGGCGCCGCTCAGCTCGCGGCCGCGGAAGGTGAGCGAGGAGGCCCCGCGCCGGCCCGCGGCGTACCACACCGGCGTGCGCCCCGCTTCCTGGACGGCCGTCCCCGCGCGCAGGCCCGTGCGGACGATCTGCGAGTTGAAGCCGCCCGCGAGGCCGCGGTCGCCAGTGACGAGCAGCAGGCCCACCTTGCTTTCCTGCTCGTGCTTGGAGAGCAGCGGCAGCGAGGAGGCCTCCGCGGCCCCGGCGGCGCGCGCCGCCTGGCGGGTCATCCGGCGGATCGCTTCGGCGTAGGGGCGCAGCGCCGCGATCCGCTGCTCGGCGCGGCGCTCGCGCGCGGCGGCGACCATCTCCATCGCCCGGGTGATCTTCTGGATGTTCTTGACCGAGGCGATCCGGTTCTTGACGTCGCGCTGGGAGGCCATGGCGATTTAGTCCCGTCCGCCCCTCAGGCCGGC
>JBOGYA010000106.1:0-9040 GCA_050696515.1 Solirubrobacteraceae bacterium | reverse complement strand
AACGTACACTGGTCAATGATGGGACAATGACATGGTCGCTGGGGCAGATCTGGATGTCCGAAGGGGCCGAGCTTGAAAATGTAGGGACGTTCATCGTCAACGCGGAAAACCCACTCGAGTCCGGAGGAGGCAGGCCGGGGATCCGCAACATTGGCACGTTCGAGAAAACGGCCGGGGCCTGGCAAGAGGAAATCGGACCCAGGTTCTATAATCTTGGTACCGTCTTGGAAGAAACTGGCAATTTCCTTTTCATCCAGCCAGAAGGCGCCGCGCCTTCTGAAATCTGGGGCGGCGAAGAAAACCCGTCAGCGCCCAGCCAAGAAGTCGCGCAGTGTGAAGAATCGGTCAGCTGCACCGGAGATTTTTCCCAAAACCAAACCGACTTTTCTATCGGTGGCCGCGGCGTCGGGCTGGACCTGACTCGAACGTACAACTCGCAGGCGGCTGCCGACGGCACTCATGGCGTTTTTGGGTATGGCTGGTCGAGTTCGTTCAGCGACCGTCTGGTGGTCGAATTGGAACAGAAACGCGCGACGCTCGTCCAGGCGGACGGGAGCACGGTGCCCTTCGCCGAAGGCTCGGGCGGGGCGTTTACGGCACCCGCGTGGTCGCAGGATATCCTGTCGGGTAGTAAAGAAACGGGTTATACTCTGACGCTCGAGGGCCAGACGGTCTACAAATTCGCTGGAGCGACGGGACGACTTGAAAGCGTAACCGACCGCAACGGCAACGCCACCACCGTCACCTACAACGAAAAAGGCAACATCGAAACCATCATCGATCCCGCGGGTCGCACGATCACGCTTGCGTACAACTCAGAAGGCCTGGTGGAAAGCGCGACGGACCCGATGAAACACGTCGTGAAATACAGCTACGAAGGCGGGAACCTCGCGACCGTGACCCAGCCTGGGGAAACCGCCCCGCGCTGGCAGTTCAAATACGATGGCTCACACCAGCTCACGGAAATGACCGATGGACGTGGAGGGAAAACGGTCAACGAATATAATGGCTCGCATCAGCTCGTCTCACAGGCCGATCCAATGAAACGCACCACCACCTTTGAATACACGACATTTCGCACAGAGACCACCAATCACGCCACGGGCGCCATTACGATGAGTTACCTCACGAGCGGTGGCCAGGCCTCGGGTATCACCCGAGGGTATGGCACATCGAGTGCAACAACCGAATCGCGCGCATACAACGCTGCGGGCGAGCTCTTGAGCGCCACTGACGGCAACGGCCACACAACCCAATACGGCTACGACGGCCACGGCAACCGCACGAGCATGGTCGACCCGGACAAAGACGAAGCGAAATGGACGTACGACTCGACCCACGACGTGGAAACCGAAACCAAGCCCAATGGGGAGACAACCACGTACAAACGCGACAGCCACGGCAACCCAGAAACAATCGAACGGCCCGCGCCCGGCGGGAAAACGCAGATCACGAAATACAAATATGGGACCCATGGCGAAGTGGAAAGCATGACCGATCCGCTGGAACGCACATGGAAATACGAATTCGACGCCAAGGGTGACCGCAGCGGCGAAACAGACCCCGAAGGCGACAAGCGCACCTGGGAATACAACGAAGATTCCCAGGAGACGGCGACCGTCAGCCCACGCGGGAACGTCAAAGGCGCCGAAGCGTCTAAATTCACGACAAAAAACGAACTGGACGTGCAGGGCCGTCCGCTGACGATCACCGATCCGCTGGGGCACACGACGAAGTACACATACGACGGCGACGGCAATATCGAAACGACGACCGACGGCAACAAACATACAACCACCTACACCTGCGATGCCGACAACGAGAAGACCAAGGTCAAAGAACCCAACGGGCAGGTCACCGAAACCGAATACGACGGCGCTGGGCAGGTGACGAGCCAGACAGACGGCAATAAACACACCACCAAATACGTTCGCAACGTACTCGAGCAGGCCACCGAAGTCGTCGACCCGCTTGGGCGCAAGACGCTCAAGGAATACGACAGGGCGGGCAACCTCACGGTGCTGACCGACCCCGCGAAACGCACCACGACATACGCCTACGATGCGGCGAACCGGCTCCACGAAGTCACCTATTCCGACGGTAAAACGCCGACTGTCAAATACGAATACAACGCCGACGGGGACCGCACCAAGATGGTCGACGGCACCGGGACGACCACCTACACCTACGACCAGCTCGACCGGCTCACGGAAACCGAAAACGGTCACAAAGAAGTCGTCAAATACGAATACGACCTGGCGAACGAGCAGACCAAGATCACCTACCCCAACGGCAAATCCGTGACCCGTGCCTACGACAAAGCCGGACGCCTGCAGAAAGTCACGGATTGGCTTTCGCACATCGTCAAATTCACCTACACCGCCGACTCCGGCCTCGGTGCGACGATCTTCCCGAGCGAAACCAAAGACGAAGACAAATACACCTACAACGCAGCCGACCAGACGATCGAAGTCAAGATGGCCAAAGCCACAGAAACGCTCGCGTCGCTCACCTATACCCGCGACAACGACGGACAGGTCAAAAAGACCACAAGCAAAGGACTGCCCGGCGCCGAAGTCACGGAAGGCACCTACGACGAAAACAACCGGCTCGCGAAATACGGCGGCACCGAATACAAATACGACTCTGCGAACAACCCGACCAAGGAGGGGTCGATTACCAACACCTACAACGCCGCGGACGAGCTGGAAAAAGGAACGAGTGCGACCTACGCCTACGATGAACTCGGCGAGCGCACCAAAATCACTCCCACAAGCGGCCCTGCGACCGCCTACGGCTACGACCAGGCCGGTAACCTGATCTCGGTCGAACGGCCCAAAGAAGGCGAAATGGCGAAGATCGAAGACGCTTACGCCTACAACGGCATCGGTCTGCGCACCTCACAGACGATCTCGGGCACGACGAGCTACCTTGCCTGGGAGGAAAGCGAAGCTCTCCCGCTGCTGCTCAGCGACGGAACGAACAGCTACATCTACGGCCCGAACGGCCTCCCGATCGAGCAGATCAACGGCGAAGGCAAAGCGCTCTACCTCCACCACGATCAGCAGGGCTCAACCCGGATGCTGACCGGTTCGGCTGGCACAATTGAAGCGACCATGACCTACGACGCCTACGGCAACACCACGGGCACCACGGGCGCGGCGACCACGCCGCTCGGCTACGACGGCCAGTACACCAGCAAGGACACCGGGCTTATATACCTCCGGGCCCGTACCTACGATCCAGCCACCGCGCAGTTCTTGAGCGTCGATCCAGATATGGAAAGGACGAGGACGGTGTACGGATACGCGGAAGATAGTCCACTAAATATAAGCGATCTCTCTGGACTGACGCCGTGGTCACCAAAGGTCAAACAGGCCGTTTCGAGGTGCGAATCATGGAAGAACTGGCACAGCAGGAAGAGCCCGTTCTACAGCAATCAAGTCGAGTACCACGCGTGCCTAAATTTGCTCCATTTGCCGTCAGAAGTCTATGGGACGGAAGGAAAGCACAATATTCTGACACACTTTGTTGCGGCCGCTCAGGATCTGATCGCCCTTGGTATCCAGGGAGCAAAGGCGGGCTTCCTTGAGGGATGCTCGCTCGGTGCAGCTTCAGCAGCCGAGCTAGGCCCTGTGGGCAGTGGTAGTATCTGCTTAGTTTCGGGTGGTGCGGGCGCCGTGCTTGTCGGAACGGCCACGGGAGCTGCCGGTGCAGCGGTTGGGGGTCTCACGGGAGAAAGGATCCCGGTTGAACCGCTAAGCTAAGCGTGACGGCAACGGATACTGTGACTAACATGGATCGGCTGTTTTCTTCAAGACACGCTCAACTGGTATATCTACTGTGTATCACTCTAGTTGGGCTGATCCTCAATTTCACCATCTCATCTGCCGCTATGTGGGGATGGCTCCTTTTCACCGGCATACTCATCGTCGCAGCTGGCTATCTGGCTAACGCGCGCAAACGCCGTACAAGAAAGCGCGAAAACAACGAGATGAGCGAGTGATTCAGATAACTGCCTGCGTCGGGCAGCTAGTAGAGTCCTTGGATTACCATCCACGTCTGCGAAGGATCGCTCCACCCACCAGGGCCGGAATCAAGACCGCCGCCACTGTAGCGCTGGCGTTGTGAGTCAGGATCGCCACAGGCCAAGGCAGCACAAGGCTGCAGGCGATGGAAGCGATAGTCACGCGGGTCGCGATAAGATCCCGATTTCTCACCATCCGGAGAGTACACCAGCACATGGATGAACTCTCGTGGTGGCTAGGCATGGATCATTCAGGGGAGCCCAGCTCGGCCACCGCGGCGCGAATCTCCTCCGCGGGCAACTCGCAGCCGATCTGCACATCACCGGGGGCCCGCACGAGAACGAACGGCGTGTGCGCGCCCAGGCGCTTCTTGTCGTGAGCGATGGCAGCAAAGACATCGTCGACGCCGGCCCCGTGGAGCGTGACGGGAAGTTGGTGGGCGAGCAACAGGTCCCACACCTGAGCACGCAGATCGTCACGGCCGGAGAGGCGCAGCGCGGCGAGCAGCCCCAGGCCGACCGCCTCGCCGTGGCGGTAGCGACCGTAGCCGGTGGCGGTCTCGATCGCGTGGCCGACGGTGTGCCCGAGGTTGAGAGCCTGCCGGCGCCCCCCGTCGCGCTCATCTGCGGCGACGACGGCGAGCTTGACACGCGCGCACGCGAGGATCGTGCGCTCGTCAACGGGCTCGTCAGCCGCGACGCGCTCCCACAGCGGCCCGCCCGCAATCAAAGCGGTCTTCAGCACCTCGACCCAGCCCGCATGGAACTCGGCGGCGGGCAGGGTGCGCAGCGCGTCGGGGTCCACGAGCACAGCGGCCGGCTGGTGGTAGGCGCCGACGTAGTTCTTGGCCTCGGGGAGGTCCACCCCCGTCTTGCCGCCGTAGGCGGAGTCCACCTGCGCCACGAGCGTGGTGGGGACCTGCACGATCGGCACCCCGCGCTGGTAGGTCGCGGCGCAGAACCCCGCGAGGTCGCCGACGACTCCCCCTCCGAGTGCGACGAGATGGTCGGCGCGGGTCATGCCGGCGTGGGCGAGCTCGCGCCAGACGCGCTCGGCGGAGGCGAGCGTCTTGTGGGACTCCCCGGGCGCAATCGCGATCAGTGCGGCGAGCGCCCCCAGCCGCCGCGCGTACAGCCCGCCGACGGTGTCGTCGGTGACGCAGAAGGGCCGCGAGGCGACGCGGTTGAGCGGCCAGAGTGGGTGGGCCTGGATATCGCCGACTCGTTGAAGCAGCCCGCGGCCGACGAGCACGGGGTACTCCCCGGATGCCGCGGCGGCCCACAGCAGGCGTGTGCGCCCCTCCCCCCCAGCGGGCGCGGCAGGAGCGTCGGCCAGCATCCGCAGAGCCGGCAGCGCGCGCAGCGCGACCCCGGGCAGGGCGGCGGGCAGGAAGGCGTCGGCCAGATCCTCATACAGCGCGCGGCGCTCGGCGTGCAGCGCGGCGAAGGCCCCGGGGTCGCGCGCCAGGGGCCGGTCGGCTTTCTCACGGACGCGCTCCCAGGCGAGCGCGGGGTCGATCTCGAGCAGCACGGTGATGTGCGGGGCGAGCGCCGCGCGAACCCGCGCGGAGAGCACCGCGCCGCCGCCGAGCGCGATCACGGCGCCGACGCCGGCGCGGGCGAGCAACTCGCAGACGAGATCCTCCTCGTGCGCGCGGAAGGCCGCCTCACCGTGGAGCTCGAACTCCCGCGCGATCGAATGCCCGAAGCGGGCTTCGAGCAGCCGGTCGGTGTCGAGCGCCTCCGCGCCCAGCTCGCGCGCGAGGACGGCCGCCGCGGTGGTCTTGCCGGAGCCCATGAAGCCGGTGAGGACCAGGGCGCGGCTCAACGGCGCCAATCGATCCGCTCCTCGTAGGCGCGCAGCGCGAGGCGCACGTCGTCGATGTGGTCACCACCGAACTTGCGGCGGTAGGCGCCGGCGAGCACGAGCGCGACCATCGCCTCGCCGACGACGGCGGCGGCGGGGACGGTGCAGGAGTCGGTGCGCTCGCGCAGCGCCTCGGCCGGCTCGTGGGTGGCGATGTCCACGGAGCGCAGCGGCTTGGTGAGCGTCGGCAGCGGCTTCATCGCGCCGCGCACGATCAAGGGCTCGCCGGTGGTCATCCCGCCCTCCAGGCCCCCCGCGTGGTTGGTCTCGCGGAAGTAGCCGCGGGCCGGCGAGAAGAAGATCTCGTCGTGGGCCTCGGAGCCGGGGACCCCGGCGAGGTCGAAGCCGTCGCCGATCGAGACCCCCTTGAGCGCCTGGATCGAGAGAACGGCGAGCGCGAGGCGCCCGCCGAGGCGCTCCTCCCAGGAGACGTGCGAGCCGAGGCCGGGGGTGAGGCCGAAGGCGAGCACCTCGAAGACCCCGCCGAGCGACTCGTTGGCCTTGCGCAGCACGTCGATCTCGGCGACCATCGCGCGGGAGGCGGCGGCGTCCAGGCAGCGCACCGGCGAGTCGTCGACCGCGGCGAAGTCCTCGACGGCGAGCGGGCGCTCGCGCGCGGGGGCCGCAACGGAGGCGATCCGCACGACGTGCGAGCGGACCTCGACCCCCAGCGCGCGCAGAAACGCCTTGGCGAGCGCCCCGCCGGCCACGCGCGCGGCGGTCTCGCGCGCGGAGGCACGCTCGAGGATGTTGCGCACGTCGGTCTGCTTGTACTTCCAGGTCCCCACGAGGTCGGCGTGACCGGGCCGGGGCAGGTGGACCTCGGGGATGTCTTCGGCGACCGGCCAGGGGCTCATGCGCGCCTCCCAGTTGGCAAAGTCGCGGTTGGCGACCTGCAGCGCGACGGGGCCGCCAAGCGTGCGCCCGTGGCGGACCCCTCCGGTCACGAGCGCGGCGTCGCGCTCGATCTTCATGCGCCCCCCACGCCCGTGGCCGAGCTGGCGGCGGGCGAGGTCGGCGTCGATGTCCTCGGGGCGCAGCTCGAGACCCGCGGGCAGCCCCTCGACGATCGCGGTGAGGCCGGGCCCGTGGGACTCCCCGGCGGTGACAAGACGAAGCGTCATCCGCTCAAGCTTATGCGTCGTGGCGCAGTCGCCGGCTGCCGCACAGTCAAAGGGGTGCTTGGGGGGGGATCGTCCGCGTGAGTCTGTTCGCCACGAGGCGCGTGGGCGCGGGGCCTCCGTGCCCCGCGACTACGGGCGAGTGCCGCCCGGGCGGCCAGGCTTCTCCGAGCAGGGCCTACCGGTGGTGGTGGCGGTGGTGGCGATGCACGCGCGCGATCGTGGCGGTCTCTTCATGCCAGGCGACGGCTTGCAGCACGAGCTCGTACGTGACGGTTTGCCCGCTGGGTTCGAGGTAGCTGAGTTCCTCGGCTTGCCCGACCGGGAGGTCGATCGATTCGCACTGGGAGGCGTCGGGCAGGCAGGTCGCTGTGCCTTTCAGGATCGCTTCGCGGCTGAGCGTGAAGATCGCGCTCTTGCGCCCGGAGCCGATGTTCTTGAACACGATCAGCGGGTCGCTGGCGGAGGGCAACGCCTCCCCGCGCTTGACGGCGGCGTAGGGGGTCAGCTGTGAGAGCTGTCCGGGGGTGGTCGGCGCGGGGCCGAACAGGACGCTGACCGCCGCGATGAACTTGTGCACCACTTTCGGCTTGCGGGGCGCGGGCTGGGAGGGTGTGGTGCCCCCGCCAGAGGGGGAGGGGGTCGGGGAGCTCGATTTGCTTTCAGAGGAGGACGAAGACGAAGACGACGTGGGCTGCGAGGAGGACGAGCTGCTCGTGGCCGTTTTTTCCTGGGGCGAGGGGAGCGGAGTGAACGGGTTGTGAGCGCCCGACTTGTGCTGGTAGCGCGCGCCTTCGGTGGTCTCGGCGACGGCGGCGTTCGGGTTCGCGGCAGCCTGCTGGACCGACAGCGAGGGACCCCGAGCACCCGGCGGCGCGACCGCGACCGCCGCGGCCACGGGCTTCGCGGAGCCACCGCCGGCGAGCACCGTGTAGGCGACGGCGCCCGCGAGGGCAGCGCCGAGCAGCAGCAGGATCGGCAGCAGCCGCCGGTCGAGCAGGTCGGACTTCAGCGATTGCAGGATCTCGCTCATGGGGTCACCTTGATAACGGCCGCGGCGGCGGGCGCGGAGCTGGAGGAGGAGGGGGAGGCGCTTGCAGGGGCCGGGGCGATCGGAGTGGCGCCGCCGGTCAGCCCCTGGCCGGCAGGCAGCACGTAGGCGGTGGCGGTGATCGTCGCGCTGAGCAGCGGGGCGCTGGGCTTGGACTTGGAGCTGCTGGCGCTGGTGCCGCCCGCGCTCGCGCTGCTGGGGCTTTCGACGGTGATGTCGGCACCCTGGATCGTCAGCAGGCGTCCGTTCACCAGCACGTTACCGGCGGTGTTGCGTTGGACGAAGCCGTCGATCTTCCCCAGCAGGCGGGCGAGCCCCTGGAAGCTGCCTTTGAAGACGAACGTGAACGGCATCTGCGTGAAGCCCGCGGGCGTGGCGGACGCTGTCGCGGCGGCGGCGGCAGAGCTGGACGAGGCCGCGCCGGAGGAGCCGCCGGTGCCGGTGGAGATCGAGTTGAAGTTGACGTCGTGCTGGTTGGAGGCCTGGTCGAGTTCGTAGATCAGCGCGGGCACTTCGGTGGCGGGGGGCACCGCCTTGCCGAGGCTCACGACGGAGCTGTAGGCGGCGGTGTAGCGCTGCTCGGCGGCCTGCGCGCTCGTGTCCTGGGCCTCGGCCGTTTCCAACTGCTGGCGGGCGCTCTGCACCTGCGTCTGCGCCTGGGCGGCCTGCTTGCGCTCGGGTGAGACAACGAGCAGGAAGCCGCCGGCGAGCACGACCAGCACCACTACGCCGATCAGCACGAGGCGGTCGCGGGTCGTCATCGCTTTGCCCCCGTGGAGGCGGTGGATACGGACGCCCGCCCGCCCTGCCCACCTTTGCCCGCGCCGCTGGAGGCCGACGCGGAGGTCGCCGACTCGAGCGCCTGGATGCTCGAGGCGGACGGCGCGGGCAGCGCGTTGAAGCTGACCTGCACCGAGAAGAGAGGGTCGCCGGAGGGGCACGAGCCGCTGCCGGCGCCGCCGCCGGTGGACTTG
>JBOGYA010000105.1:0-9069 GCA_050696515.1 Solirubrobacteraceae bacterium | reverse complement strand
AGGTTGCGGAAGGAGAGCGCCGCTGCCGACTCTTCGGGAGCAAGCACCACGAGCGTGGGGCGGGGCTGGGTGGGCGGGTTCCAATCCTCGAGCAGATCCAGCGCGCGGCTGGTCTTGGGCTCCTCGAAGGAGGCCGCGTCGAGGACGGCGAGCGAGCCGCGCCCGGCGTGCAGGGAGAGCGCGGAGCGCAGCGCGGCCCGCTGCTCCTTGCGGTTGACCTTGAAGGTATAGGAGCGAGGCTGGGGCCCGAAGACGGTGCCTCCCCCGGTCCACAGGGGCGAGCGGCTGGAGCCGGCGCGGGCGCGGCCGGTGCCCTTCTGGCGCCACGGCTTGGCGGAGCCGCCGGAGACCATCGCGCGGGTCTTGGTGGCGGCGGTGCCGCGGCGGCGGGCGGCCTGCTCGGCGCGCACGCTCTGGTGCACGAGCGGCCCGTGGAAGCCCGCGGCGAAGGCGCCGCCGTCGAGCTTCACCTGCTTGGCGGCGCCCAGTACGGGGGCGTCGAGCGCGGCGTCAGGCATCGCGGCGCACCCCCATCGTGGGGCCGGCGGCGAGAAGGTCGGGCGCGGAGCAGCCCATGGCCTCAGGCATCGTCGCGCACCTCCACGACCCCGCCGCGAGGCCCGGGCACGGAGCCGCGGACGAGCAGGAGGTTCTGGGCGGGGTCCACGGCGATCACCTCGAGGCCGCGCTGGGTGGCGCGGCGGTTGCCCATCTGACCGGGTCCGCGGATGCCTTTGAGCACGCGCGCGGGCGTGGCGGACGCGCCGATCGAGCCGGGGGCGCGAACATTGTGGGAGCCGTGGGACTTGGGCCCGCTCTTGAAGTTGTGGCGGCGGATGGTGCCCTGGAAGCCCTTGCCCTTGGTGACCCCGGAGATCTTCACGCGGGCGCCGACCTCGAAGGCGGCCACGGTGACGCTCTCGCCGAGCTTCAGCTGGGTGGGTGGGCTCTCATCAGTCCGGAACTCGACAAGGTGGCGCAGCGGGGGGGCGTCGGCCTTCTTCAGGTGGCCGAGCTCGGCTTTTGTCAAATGCTTCTCGCGGGCCGCCCCGAAGGCGAGCTGGACGGCCGCGTAGCCGTCGCGCTCGAGCTCGCGGATCGCGGTCACCGGACAGGGCCCGGCCTCCAGCACGGTGACGCGCGAGACGGAGCCGTCCTCCCTGAACAGCTGGGTCATTCCGAGCTTCTTGGCGAGGATCGCGGGCATCTATGTGGCGAGGCGGATCTCGATGTCGACGCCCGCGGGCAGGTGGTCGAGGCGCTGGAGGGAGTCGACGGTCTTGGGGGTGGGCTGGTGAATGTCGATCAGGCGCTTGTGGGTGCGGATCTCGAAGTGCTCGCGGGAGTCCTTGTCCTTGAAGGGCGAGCGGATCACGCAGTACACGTTCTTCTCGGTGGGCAGCGGCACGGGCCCGGAGACGGTCGCGCCGGTGCGCGTGGCGGTCTCGACGATCTCCCTCGCGGCGGACTCGATCGCGGAGGTGTCGTACGCCTTCAGGCGGATACGGATCTTGTTCTGGGTGGCTGGGGCCATCGAAATCTCTAGCTGTGGTGTGCGTGGGTGGTAAAGATTGGATTTGGGTGGTTCGGTGGTGGCCTGCCAAGCCCGTGAGGAGGCCGGCGTGGGCCGGTGCATTTCCGGCTCCCCTGCGCAGGCGGCGAGGCAAGACCCTCATCACCGCCGCGCTGCGAGCGGAGCATTCGTCGTATCTGACTACCAATGAAAAAGGGGCGCCCCTGGAGACGCCCCTCGGGTTACTCGATGATCTCGCTGACCACGCCCGAGCCCACCGTGCGACCGCCCTCTCGGATCGCGAACCGCAGGCCCTGGTCCATGGCGATCGGCTGGATCAGCTCGATCTCCATCTGGACGTTGTCGCCGGGCATCACCATCTCGACGCCGTCGGGCAGCTTGGCCACGCCGGTGACGTCAGTCGTACGGAAGTAGAACTGTGGCCGGTACCCCGAGAAGAAGGGGGTATGGCGGCCGCCCTCCTCCTTCTTGAGCACGTAGACCTCGGACTTGAACTTGGTGTGGGGGGTGATCGAGCCGGGCTTGCAGAGCACCTGCCCGCGCTCGATCTCCTCGCGCTTGGTGCCGCGCAGCAGGCAGCCGACGTTGTCGCCGGCACGGCCCTCGTCGAGGATCTTGCGGAACATCTCCACGCCGGTGACGACTGTGGAGGTGGAGTCGTGGACGCCGACGATTTCGACGGTGTCGCCGGTTTTGACGATCCCCTGCTCGATGCGCCCGGTCGCGACGGTGCCGCGGCCGGTGATCGAGAAGACGTCCTCGACCGGCATCAGGAAGGGCTTGTCGAGCTCGCGCACCGGCTCGGGGATGTAGTCGTCGAGCGCGTCGGCGAGATCCAGAATCTTCTGCTTGTAGGCCTCGTCGCCTTCCAGCGCCTTCAACGCGGAGCCGACGACGAACGGGATGTCGTCCCCGGGGAAGTCGTATTCGGAGAGCAGCTCGCGGACCTCGACCTCGACCAGTTCGAGGAGCTCCTCGTCGTCGACCATGTCGGCCTTGTTGAGGAACACCACGATGTAGGGGACGCCGACCTGGCGGGCGAGCAGGATGTGCTCGCGCGTCTGGGGCATCGGGCCGTCGGCGGCGGAGACGACGAGGATCGCGCCGTCCATCTGGGCGGCGCCGGTGATCATGTTCTTGACGTAGTCGGCGTGACCGGGGCAGTCCACGTGTGCGTAGTGGCGCTTCTCGGTCGCGTACTCCACGTGCGAGGTGGCGATCGTGATCCCGCGTTCCTTCTCCTCGGGCGCGTTGTCGATCTCCTCAAAGCTGCGGGCTTCGGCGCCTCCCTTCTCCGCCAGCACCGTGGTGATGGCAGCGGTCAGCGTCGTCTTGCCGTGGTCGATGTGACCGATGGTGCCGACGTTGACGTGCGGCTTGTCGCGCTCGAACTTCTCCTTCGCCACTTTCTGCTCCTCTGGAATCGACTTGTGTGGTCCGCCGCGGGGGCGAACCGGGGAAATCTATCTAAATGCCAAGTTTCGTGATTGCTGGTGTGTTGTCCGTGCGGGTGTCGGGTCGTGCCCTGTTGCTTTTCCGGCCTGACCCGCCATCTAGGCGGGAACCGGCTCCCCCGTGCGTTGCTCGATGATCTTCTCCGCGATCGACGGGGGGACCTCCTCGTAGCCCTCGAACTGCATCGTGTAGGTGGCGCGCCCCTGCGTGTTGGAGCGCAGGTCGGTGGCGTAGCCGAACATCTCCGACAGCGGCACCATCGCATGGATCGCATGGGCGTTGCCCCGCTGCTCGGAGCCGTGCAGGTGCCCGCGCCGGCGCGAGAGGTCGCCCATCACGTCGCCCATGAACTCCTCGGGGGTGACGACCTCGACCGCGAAGATCGGCTCCAGCAGCACCGGCTTGGCGCGCCGCGCGGCCTCCTTGAAGGCGAGTGAGCCCGCGACCTTGTAGGCGATCTCGGAGGAGTCCACCTCGTGGTACTTGCCGTCCACGAGCGTGACGCGCACGTCGACCATCGGGTAGCCGGCCTTGACGCCGTTCTCGAGCGCCTCCTCGATGCCCTTCTCCACGGCGGGGATGAACTCGGAGGGGATCGACCCACCCTTGATCTTGTTGACGAAGTCGAAGCCCTCGCCGGGGGCCGGCTCGAGGTTGATGTACACCACGCCGTACTGGCCCGAGCCGCCGGTCTGGCGCACGAACTTGCCTTCGACCTTCTCCGCGGTGCCGCGCACGGTCTCGCGGTAGGAGACCTGCGGGCGGCCGACGTTGGCCTCGACGCCGAACTCGCGCTTCATGCGGTCGACGAGCACTTCGAGGTGCAGCTCGCCCATGCCCGAGATCTCGGTCTGGCCGGTCTCTTCGTTGGTGCGCACCTGGAAGGTGGGGTCCTCCTCGGCGAGGCGCCCGAGCGCGATCGACATCTTCTCCTGGTCGACCTTCGTCTTGGGCTCCACGGCGACCTTGATGACGGGCTCGGGGAACACGATCGTCTCCAGGCGCACCGGGGCGTCGGGGGCGGCGAGCGTGTCGCCGGTCATCACCTGCTTGATCCCGACCGCCGCGGCGATGTCGCCAGAGTAGACCTCGGAGACCTCCTCGCGGTCGTTGGCGTGCATCATCAGGATGCGCCCGATTCGCTCGGTGCGTCCGCTGTTGACGTTGAGCACACGCGAGCCGGACTCAAGGCGCCCGGAGTAGACGCGGAAGTAGGTGAGCTTGCCGACGTAGGGGTCGGCCATGATCTTGAAGGCGAGCGCGGTAAAGGGTTCGGCGTCGTCGGCTGTGCGCTGCACCTCGCGCTCGCCCTCCTCGCCCTTGACCAGTTCGGTGCCCGTCATCGGCGGCACGTCCACGGGGGAGGGGAGGTAATCGATGACGGCGTCCAGCAGCGGCTGCACGCCCTTGTTCTTGAAGGACGACCCGCACAGCACGGGGGTCAGCTTGGTGGAGAGCGTGGCCTTGCGGATCGCCTGCTTGAGGCGCTCCTGCGGGATCTCGGCCTCCTCGAGGATCAGCTCGAGCAGCCCGTCGTCGTAGTGAGAGACCTCCTCCAGCAGGTGCTCGCGCGCGGCCGCGGCGGCGTCGGCGAGTTCCGCGGGGATCTCGGTCTCGTCCTGCTCCTTGCCGAGCTCGTCTTTGTAGACGATCGCTTTCATCGCCACGAGGTCGACCACGCCCGCGAAGTCCCCCTCGGCGCCGATCGGCAGCTGGATCGGCACGGGGTGGGCGGCGAGGCGGTCGATCATCGTCTGCACGCCGCGCTCGAAGTCGGCGCCGGTGCGGTCCATCTTGTTGATGTAGGCGATCCGCGGGACGTGGTACTTGTCGGCCTGGCGCCACACGGTCTCCGACTGGGGCTCGACGCCGGCGACGGAGTCGAACAGCGCGATCGCCCCGTCGAGCACGCGCAGGGAGCGCTCGACCTCGACGGTGAAGTCGACGTGGCCGGGGGTGTCAATGATGTTGATGCGGTTGCCCTTCCACTCGGCGGTGGTGGCGGCCGAGGTGATCGTGATACCGCGCTCCTGCTCTTGTTCCATCCAATCCATCGTGGCGGCGCCGTCGTGGACCTCGCCGATCTTGTAGGTGCGCCCGGTGTAGTAGAGGATGCGCTCGGTCGTCGTCGTCTTACCCGCGTCGATGTGGGCCATGATCCCGATGTTGCGGGTGTTCTGGAGGGTGAACTTACGTGGCATGGCTGTGAGTGTGGTAGAGGCGGCGCTGGGTCAGGGTCAGGGCGGAACGGCGGGGTCGGAGCGAAAACGTCCTGGGTCGGGGCAAAGGCTTGAGTCAGGGCAAAAAAATTGGGCCCCCTGGGCCCACGCGCGCTGCTGGTGTAAGGCCGGTTCGCGTCGCTATGTGCTCAGGGTCTTCATGTTGGTGTTGCGCCCCGCGGCCGGCACTGCTCGCACAACTAAGCCGCCCGCCGAGCGGAGGCCGACTATAGCAGGCTTCGCCGAGCGGTCGACACGCTGCAACGGCCCGCTCAGACTCCGACCGGCTCCATCGTCTGCTCCGTGCCAGAGCGGGCAGCGGTCAAGCCATCGGGGATCGAGTCATCACCGGCTCGCGGACGCTCGGCGCGCAGCAGCATCAGGCAGGGAATCAGCGAGAGCGCGGCGATTCCGAGCGCCCACCAGTAGGCGGTGTCGAACGCGCTCGCTTGCTCCGCCGGCGTGTGGGCGTGGACGCCGGCGCGCTGTAGAACCACAGCGAGGACCGCGGTGCCGAGCGCGCCGCCGGTGCGCTGCAGCGCGTTGATCTGCGGGGTGGCGTCGGAGATCTGCTCGGGGCGCATCGCCCCGAAGGCGGCGGTCATCGCGGGCATGAAGCACAGCCCGATGCTCAGGCCGCGTACCACGAGCACCAGCGAGATCGCCACGATCGAGGTGTTCGCACCGATGAAGGCGAAGGGGATCGTGCTGAGGCACAGCAGGGTGACTCCCCCGAGCGCCACGCGCCCGCCGCCGAAGCGCTGCGTCAGACGGCTGGCGAGTGGCATCGCGACCAGCGCCCCGATCCCCTGGGGACCGGTGAGCAGGCCGGTGTCGATGATGCTCTCGCCGCGCACCACCTGGTAGTAGAGCGGCACGAGGATCATCGCCCCGAAGAGCGCCGCCCCGAGGCCGAAGTTCGTGAACGCGGCGCCCGCGAACACGCGGTTGGCGTACATCCGGATGTCCAGCAGCGGGCGCTCCACGCGCAGCGCGTGCACGCAGAAGAGCGCAGTCAGCGCCACCCCGGCGAAGAACGGCAGCAACACGGAGATGGAGCCGAGGGCGGCGCCGGAGCCGAGCTCGCTGACGCCGTACACGATCGCCGCCGAGCCCGCGGGCAGCAGCGCGAGGCCCAGCAGATCGAGGCGGCCGGCCGCGCCGGAGTCGGTGTGGGGCACCAGGCGCCAGCCGAGGACGAACGCGATCACGCCGATCGGGACGTTCACGAAGAAGATCCACGACCAGTGCAGGTTCTGCAGGATCAGGGCGCCGACGACGGGTCCGAGGATCGGGGCGATCATCGCCGGCATCGACACCACGCCCATCACCCGGCCCATTCGCAGCGGGCCGGCCACCTGGGCCATGAGCATCATCGCTACCGGCATGATCATCCCGCCGCCCACTCCCTGCAGCACGCGGAACGCCACCAGCGAGGCGGTCGAGCTCGCCAGGCCGCAGAGCGCGGAGCCCGCGGTGAACAGCACCAGCGAGGTCAGGTAGACCTGCCGCGCCCCGAAGCGCCGCGCGGCCCAGCCGGTCACCGGGATCACCGCCGCGAGCGCGAGCAGGTAGCCGGTGATCACCCACTGGACCTGAGCGAGCGGACTGTGCAGGTCGTGGCCGAGGGTGCGCAGCGCGACGTTGACGATCGTCGTGTCGAGGATCGACATGATCATCCCCAGGATCACCACGACCGCGACCACCCACACGTGGCGCTCGATGTGGTCGCCCGCGGCGGGCTGGGCGGCGGCGGGAGACGCAACGGAGGCCATTGGTTCACCGTAGCGGGGCCTTCAACCCTCAGACGCCTCGGCCCCGGCGCAGCGCGGGAAGGCCCACTACGCGAGCGCTGCGGCCCCCTCGCGCGAGTCGGCGAAGGACCATCCGTCCCCCCCAGCGCGAAAGAGCGCCACTACGCGACCCCGGCCCCTGGCCCCCCTTGTGGGGGCCTTAATCCTTATAAACGGTTGGCAGCTACCAGCGGTAGTGAGCGAACGCCTTGTTCGCCTGGGCCATGCGGTAAATGTCGTCCTTGCGCTTGTACGCCCCGCCCTGCTGGGACTGGGCGTCGAGCAGCTCGTGCGCGAGGCGCTGGGCCATCGTCTTCTCGCGGCGCTGGCGCGCGAACTCGACCAGCCAGCGCACCGCCAGGGTGCGGGCGCGGCGGGAGGCGACCTCGACCGGCACCTGGTAGGTCGCTCCGCCGACGCGGCGCGATTTGACCTCGAGCGTGGGGGTCAGCACCTTGATCGACGCCTCCAGCGTCTCGATCGGGTCTTTCTCGCTGCGCTCCCCGAGGATCGCCAGCGCGTCGTAGACGATCCGCTCCGCCACCGACTTCTTGCCGTCCAGCATCACCTTGTTGATGACCTGCTGCACCAGCTTCGAGCGGTGGACCGGGTCCGGCTCCACCGGACGCACGTGGGCGGCTGCGCGGCGGGGCATCTACTTTTTCTTCACGCCGTACTGCGAGCGCGCCTTTTTGCGGTCGCTCACGCCCGCCGCGTCGAGCGTGCCCCGCACCACCTTGTAGCGCACCCCCGGGAGGTCCTTCACGCGGCCGCCCCGCACCAGCACCACCGAGTGCTCCTGCAGGTTGTGGCCCTCCCCCGGGATGTACGCCGTCACTTCGATCGACCCCGAGATGCGCACGCGGGCCACCTTGCGCAGGGCGGAGTTAGGCTTCTTCGGGGTGGTCGTGTACACGCGCGTGCACACCCCCCGCCGCTGGGGCGCGGCGACCTTCTTCTTGCGGCCCTTCCCGGACTTCAGTCCAGGGGTCGCCAGTTTCTTCTTCGGGGCTTCGCGGCCCTTGCGCACAAGCTGGGAGGTCGTCGGCATCCGGCCGGGGATGGTAGCAGCGGAGGGCGGCCCTATGCGGCTGAGACCCGCGCGCGTCAGTGGGCGGACACGATCGGTCGGGTGCCGTGGGCGAACCGGCCAGGCGAGCGGGACAGCGGTCGGCCTACGCGGCGGCGGGAGCCACGCCCGCGGAGCGCACCGGCGCGGGCATCAGCGCCGCGGCCACCACCACCAGCACGAACGCCAGCGACTGGCACACGATTCCCACCGCGGAGCCCGCCACGGGGTCGCCGAAGACCACGATGCCCCCCGCGATCCCCGCGACGTTCGCCGCGGTGCCCGTCACCGCGATCACCGGCACCGCTTCGCCGTCCTGCAGGCCGCGCGCGGAGGCGTAGAAGGCCACGATCGACGCCGCCACCGCCACCGCCAGCCACGGGCTCAGCAGCACGCCGAGCACCCCGTGCGCGCCGACGATCCCCGTCAGCGCCTTGATCGCGGTGTCGGACACACCGAACAGGATGCCCGCGGCGGCGCCCAGCATCACGCCGTGGTGCTCCGCCCGGCCGCCCATCCGCGGGCCCATGATGAGCAGGCCCCCCAGCCCGAAGAGGCCCGCCTCGAAGGAGATCATCGCCGCCTCGGAGAAACGCGAGTCCGCCCCGTGCAGCGTCGGCAGCGTGAGGCCCAACAGCACCAGGCCGGCCGCGGTCAACCACAGCCCGACCCACTGCCGGCGGCCCACCTTGAAGCCGAACAGGCGGTCCGCCATCACCGCGATCAGCACGACCCCGCCCGCGAGCGCGACCTGCACGACCGACATCGGAGCCAGCGCCAGCGCCGCCACGTGCAGGCTCCACGAGGCCGCCGCCACGAGCATCCCGACCGTGAACCACTTCGAGGCGAACAGCGCCCGCGCCGAGCGCAGCGGGTGGCGCACGGTCACCGCCCGCACCTCGTTGGCCCCCCGGTACTTGTAGAAGAAGCCGAGGTTCGCCACGAACGCGCAGGCGAGCGAGAGCAGGATGCCTAGATCAAGAGCCATAGATCCACGGG
>JBOGYA010000104.1:0-9085 GCA_050696515.1 Solirubrobacteraceae bacterium | reverse complement strand
TCCCCGCGCCAGGTGCTCCTCCAAGCGGCGCTCGTAGGCGCGGCGGTTGAGCAGGCTCGTGAGCGGATCGTGGTCGGCCATGTGCTGCAGTTCGGACTCGTGGCGCTGGCGGGCTGCGATTTCCTCTGTGCGAGCCCTCGCCAGCGCCTGCTCGGCGTGCTCGCGCTCGGCCAGGCGGCGCGCGACGAGCGCCTGCGCGTAGCGCTCCCGCCGCGACGCCTGCACGCCGAACGTGGCCACGAGCAGCGTCCCGAGCAACCCCACCAGCAGGATCGTGACCGGCAGCGACAGGTCCGGGGAGGGCTCTCCGACCGTCAGCGTCCAGGTGCGCCCCGCCACCGCGATCGGCGAGCTGACCGGGTGTCGTAGAGCGCCCTGCGCGAGCAACAGCACACGGCCGTCCGCGAGCGAGAAGGCGGTGCCCGCCGGGATCGCCCGGCGCAGCGAGGGCGCCAGCAGGTCGTAGCTGTAGCCGATCGACGCAAACCCGCGCAGGGCGTGCAGACGCTGCGCGGGTGTGAGCGGCGCGGGGGAGGAGGGCCGGTAGATCGGCACGTACAGCGCCGTCCCCGGCCGGTTGCTGCTCATCAGGCGCACCGGCGGCGTCGCGCGCGGCTGCCCCGATCTCGCCGCGGCCAGCAGCGTGGCCAGGCGGGTGCCCTCGCTGCTGACGTCCAGCCCAACGTTGCGCGGTCCCCCACCGGAGCGGGCGGAGTCGAGCACGACGTAGTACTCCGCCTGCGGCGGCGCCGCGTGCAGGGCGCCCCCCGGGGTGCGCAGCTCGATCGGGCCGTGGCGGCGTTCGAAGGCGGCGCGCCCTGCGGCGCCCACGACTTCCATCAGCCCCACGCCGTTGATCCCCGGTTCGTGCTCCAGGTCGCGCGCGACCGCGGCGAAGATCCTCACACGCGCGGGCCAGCTTGCGCCAATGCTCGCCGCGAGGTCCCCGGTGCGGTCGATCGGGGCGTCCACCGTGCCCACCGCCTGGGCTCGGATCTGCGCGGAGAGCGTGGCGCGCTGCGCCTGTGCTTCGTGCTGCGCCTGCGTGTATGCCGCCAGCGCGCCCACAAGCGTGAGCGCCGCCACGCACACTGTCACCACGGCAGGCAGCCACCGCGCAAGCCGGCTCAGCGGCAGCCCACGGGGGTGCTCGCCGCCGGCTAGCGGCTGCCGTCGTCCGCGGGCGGGGCCGATGCCGGTAGTCAGTGGGGATCGTCCACGCGAGTCGGTTACATCCCAGGCGCGTGGGCGCGGGGCCTCTTGCTCCGCGTCGGAGCGCGTGCTCACAGTCGCTCTCCCCAGGCCACGCTCATCCATCGGCGCAGGTGGGAGGAAACTGAATATCGAAAGGCTCGGTGCGACTCGGCCGGTGGCCGTAGCCGCTGCTCACGAGCGCTCGCACTGGCAGGCCCGCAACTGAGGGCATCGTGCGGGGTGGCCCGCTCCGCGCCAGGCGAGGCCGCCGGCCTGCTCCTTACGGTCTGGTGCCCAGCGCAAGCCCAGACACGGAACCTGATAGGAAGTCGGGGCGATGGGAGCCGAAGCGATGGTTGCAGAGGGCCGAGGATCGGCCGGCGCGGGGTGGCGCGTGGTCGCCGCGTACGGACTCGTGGCGGCGGCCACGCAGATGTTGTGGCTGACCTACGCGGCGATCACCACCGACACCGCCAAGCGCTACGGGGTCTCCGTCGACGCGGTCGGCTGGCTGGCGGAGATCTTCCCGCTGCTGTACGTCGTGCTCGCGATCCCCGCGGGCGCCTTGCTCGACCGCTGGTTCCGCCCGTCGCTCGCGTTCGGAGGCGTGCTCGTCGCCGCCGGCGGGCTGGTGCGCCTGGGCGGGCTCACGTTCGCGTGGGCGCTGGCGGGACAGTCGCTGGTGGCGCTCGCTCAGCCGGTGGTGATGAGCGCCGTGGCGAAGATCCCCGGCGAGTACCTGCCGGCTGGCGCACGGGCGCTCGGGATCTCGCTCGCCTCCGCCGCCGGCTTCCTCGGGATGCTCGCGGCGCTGCTGATGGGTCCGCTGCTCGGTGGGGCGCGCCTGGAGCTGCTGCTCGAGGCGCAGGCCGCCGCGGGAGTGCTCGCGGCCGCCGCACTGGTGCTCGCGCTGCGCCGACACGGCAGCGGCGAGGGGGAGCGCACCGCGATCGTGAGCGGCGTTGCGCGGGGGCTGTGGGCGCGCCCGGAGGTCCGGATTCTCTCGGGCCTCGCGTTCCTCGGCTTCGGCGTGTTCGTGGCGCTGTCCACCTGGCTGCAGACGCTGCTGCACCCCTCCGGAGTCTCCGACACCGCCGCCGGCGCGCTGCTGGTGGGGATGATCGTCGCGGGGATCGTCGGCTGCGCGGTGCTCCCCGCGCAGATCGCCCGGCGGGGCGCCGAGCGCGGGTTCATGGTGGCGGTGGTCGCGGCCGGCTGCCTCGGCAGCGTCGCGCTCGGGGTGCTGCCCGGGATCGCCGCGAAGGCGGTCGTGATGGTCGCGATGGGCGCCCTGCTGCTCCCCGCCCTGCCGGTGCTGATGACCGTCGCCGAGCAGCTCGCCGGGCCCGCGGCGGGCACCGCGGGGGCGATCGTGTGGATGGCCGGCAACCTCGGCGGGCTAGTCGTGGCGCTGCTCGTGCAGGCGCTCGTACACCACCCCACCGCCGCCTTCCTCGCGATGGCCTTCGCGGTCCTGCTCGCCACCCCGCTCGCGATGCGGATGGTCTCGCTGGGCGGGCTCGCGGGCGTGCCGGCCGAGGGGGGCGGGCGTGGAGAGCGCGCCGCCGCGCAGCCCGAGGGGGCCTCGGCCGCTTAGCCGGGCCGCGAGTCATACGTTGGGGGCTGGACGGCCGCCCGGTGCGGTTGGGCTGCGCCTTCGCTGTGCGGCGAGCGGAGCCGCGCGGTCGATCGCGTGGCGTGAGGCTACCCCGGCTGCTCCGCCAGCCAGCTGAGGACCTCGGAGGGGTTGCGGTGCGGGGGAAAGACGGGGTAGAACACCTTCGCGATGCGCCGGCCCTCCGCGATGAAGGTGAGGCGCTTGTAGAACCGCCTCCCGGCCGCCGCGAAAGTGGGTAGCCCCAGCACGTCGGCCAGCCGCAGGTCGGGGTCGCTCAGCAGCGGGTAGGGGATGTACTCGCGCCCGGCGAACTCCCGCTGCTCCTCGTGCGGCTGGCCGCTCAGGCCGAGGACCGAGGCTCCGTAGGCCGCGAGCTCCAGAACGTGGTCACGGAAAGCACAGCTCTGCGGGGTGCAGCCGCGCGCGCCCGGGATCTCGTTCCATCCCGCGGGCAGCGGCTCACCCGGCACGCCGGTGCGGGGGTACACGTAGACCACCGCCAGCCGCTCCGTGGCCGCGCTCAGGTCGAGCTGCCCGCCGAGCGTCGAACTCAGCAGCACCCCCGGTACCCTCTGCCCCGCCAGGTGGTCGGCGGCCCCATCGTCGGTCGGGACCACTATGTCGCCGGGGAACTCCCGATAGCCTTCGATCATCGCCGTGATTCTTCCAAAGGGCCGCTGATTTTCGCGTTCTGGAGCCCATGCCTGCGTTCCAGGGGTCACGACGAGTATGAGCAGGGTGAATCATTGAGCGCATCGGATCAATGGAATGCGACCTTGAGTGCTGCTCGCTGCGCTCAGCGGGCGTTGGTGCGGCCTACCCGCCGGTGCTGCCAAAGCCTCCGCGGCTGCCCTCGCCGGGATCGTGCACGCTCCACTGCGCGCGGTCCGCGCGTACGAACACGCCCTGCGCGATCCGGCTGCCCGCCGGGATGCGGGTCGGCGCGTGCGTGAAGTTCAGTAGTTGCAGCCGCAGCTCGTCCGCGGGACCCCGGTAGTCCTCGTCGATGATCCCCACCGCATGCGGCTGGATCACCCCGAACTTCCGCGGCGCCGAGGAGCGCAGGCACACCAGCAGGCACCACCCGGGCGGCGTGGCGAAGACCAAGCCCGTGCCCACCAGCGCGATCTCCCCCGGGGCGATCTCCGCCGCTTCGGCGGTGCACAGGTCAAAGCCGCTCGAGCCCGCCGTGGCGTAGCGCGGCTGTCGCGCAGAGTCGTGCAGGAGGTGGATCGGCACGTCCATGGGTCGCTCCCAGGTCAGGCAGGGCACAGAGGTTGCGTCTTGCGGACTGGGAGCCTACCGACGGGGAAGACGGTGGCGCACGATCGGCTGACGGTGAGTTTTACCGCTGACGGTGAGATCTACCTGCGGGGGCCGGTCGACGGGAGCGTTCCCGGTAGGACAGGCCTTGCGGGACAGCCAGCCTGGCGGGGCCGGGGGAGGCGCCGATTCCCGCGCCACCGCGCGAAGCTAGACCACGACGCGATTGTCGCGCCCCCGAGCTACTGGCCTTCCCCGCCGGTGGCGGGCCGCTGGGGAGATCGCATGGTCCCGTCGGGCCCGGAGCGCCGAGCGACGCTGGCCAGCCGGTAGCGCCGTATCCTCGGTCCCCGCCCGGGGGCCTCGAGCGACTCCTCGGGCAGCAGCAAGAACCGTCGGGGAGTGCTTGGCATCGAGTTGGAGAGCGAGCGGTTCATGGGGAGGATATTGGCGCACACTGCCCTCCGCGCCTTTGGACCGCGGTCCAAAATGTTCATGTCGAGGGTGCCGCGATTGATCGAAGATTCGATCTCGTCGATGGCGGGCGTAGTTCTTGACCGTCGAGACCGGGGGCAGGAGCAGCGCCGCGACCTGATCGGCGGTCATCAGCTCATCGAGGTCGCTCGGGCTGGTTCCGGGTGGCAACTCGGCTCAAACTGCTGCCGGGCTCGCGCCTGACTCTGCCGCGGTCTTCTCGACCGGCTTGGAGTCGACTTCCTCAACGCTCGGCGCATTTGCCACCTTACTCGGACGCGGAGACTTTTCTGGTGGCTGGTAGGCCAAGCGCCGACGCGTTTTGAGGTCTTTGACACGTTCGCGAAACCCCTGGCACTCCGGGACTGTGCTTAGGGGGTCGCTGCCCAACTCGAACTCGCGGCGCAATGAGCTGATGTCTGCGAGCACTGCATCGTCGCCAATCGTGCCTTCGAGGCTAGCTTCGAGCTCGCGCAGAACACCATCCGCAGCGTCGCGGGAGGCTGCGGTCGGCGGGGAGAGGAGGTCCTCGATCTCAGCGGGGACGACGCCATTAGCGAGCTTCAGCTCAGTTTGTGTGGCCCAATCCGAGAGGTCAACTACGTAGTCACGATCGAGGATTGGCTTGCGAGTGCCATCGGTACTGTGGGCGAGGCGTCGTGCAGCCTCCCGTCCTGCGGGATCACCGTCAAGCAGCGCGACACAGGGCGGCTTCAGCTCATCACGACCCCGAGCCAGGTAGGCCATATAAGGGACGCCTGAGGCAGAACCGGCGGGAACAATCGCCACTTGGTTGAGGTCGAGTAGGTCTCTCGGTGCAATGCCTCGGTGGCGCAGCATGGTGGCTACACCGGCGAGGAGTACTTGGTCGCTGAGGCCCTCGACGAGAAGGTTGGTGCCGCCGACAAATGCGGTCTCGGCGACGAAGCCGCCGATTGACGACCGAAGCGGCTCGTAATGGTTGCGGGCGACGTCACGAACAACTCGGGTTCCCTCCTCGTTGGATCCCTTGTCGAGCACCCTCAGACGCTGAGCAGCGTTCTTGTTAATCAGGAACGGTGAGTGCGTCACGTACACAACCTGGTCTTCGCGTGTGGCATCGTCGGGGCGCGCAAAGTCCTCGAGCGCCCTGAGCAAGTCCTGCTGTCCTACGCTTGAGAGGTAGGCGTCAAAAGCCTGGTCAGACGCATTCTGCGCTCCCCCGAGTTAGATCAGCACCGGCAGGATGAGGCCGGCATCGGGACATTGTCTTGACTTCGCCAGTACCGTATCACCTCGCTGGTCCTCCTGTCTTCGGAATCGTGTTACAGGCTAGTAGCGTGATTTCGCTGTGTTCTGTCTGCTCGCAGCTACCCGTGGATCACAACCGTCGGGGACCCATCCGCCTTGGCGACAGGGATCAAGTGGTACTGCACGACGAAGCCAAGGCTCTCGGCGTAGCGGTCGACTGTCGAGATCTTCGTGTCGGCGGCTGTGCTCTCCAGTCGCGCGACGAAGGACTGCGAGGTCTCCATCGCAGCGGCGATCATTGTCTGCGAGCGCTTCTGCTCCTCACGCTGCTCGGTCAACGCCCGAAGCAGCTCGCGACGGCGGCGAGCGGCGTCCATCAGCCGGGGGAACTCTGGACTGCGCGCTGTGCGCTTGTCGATCATCTTGTCTAGGAAGTCACGTTCGGGCATGGTCTCCGCCTAATGATGAGATCGATATCTCTGTTGGTATCTCTTGCGAGATATAAGCGTATCACGCCTCATCTGTGTAGCGGGCGCCTGCCGCGAGCCTCGCGCTTCTGATCGCCCCGTCGCCGCCAGTCTGCCAGGCGCCTCTTCGCCAGCTTGACGGTCGAGGGAGGCGTCTTCTGGGTCTTCTTGTTGAAGCCTTCAAGCGCAAGGAGAATCTGGCCGCGGCTGCCTTCCTCGGCGAACAGGATGCGGTAGATCACGCGGTCGCCGTCCACTCGCACCTCCCAGATCTCGCCGTCGAGATGGCGCGCGGCGCGCAAACCGCGATCTCGCACTTCCTCCATGCCGGCCAGGACCGCCGCGGCGTCGGCGTCGGACAGCTCGTCGATGAACTCTGCTACTGGACTGCGATTCGATGAGGTTCTGTAGTCGCGCCAGCGCCGCCGAGGCGGACGAGGCGGGCCGGCAGATGGGCCTGTCGCCTTCTTCGTTGGCTTCGCAGGGTCATCGAGCGAGCTTATGCGTGCCTCCGGATCCACCGATTTGGTACCCGCGAGTGGTACCCGCGGCCTTCCGCGCGAGCGCCTCGGCGCTCCAAGAAGCAGAAAGCCCCGCGATTAGCAGGGCTTTCTCAAGAGCGGATGATGGGACTCGAACCCACGACCTTCTGCATGGCAAGCAGACGCTCTAGCCAACTGAGCTACATCCGCGCGAGGCCAAACTATACCCGCCTCGGGACCTGGCGCAACGGCGCATTGCAGACCTTGCGCCGCTCAGATCGAACCGAGCAAGCCGCAGTCCCCCGCGGGTTTCCCCTTCGCTGAGCGCACTCGCCGCGGGAACCATCTCGCTGGTGACGAGGCCGTGCTCGGCGGTGAGCTCGTCGACGATCGCAAACGAGCGGGCGATCCGCTCGGGGGTGTCGACGATGACCGTGAGGACGGGGACGTGGCGGCGGATCTGGAGGAGCCGGTCGCCGTGGGGGCGTGGTCGCCGTGGAAGCCCCAGATGCCGCGCAGGCTGGTAGGCAGTCCTCGCTCACAGGTGCGCCCCGATCGCGCGACCCAGCGCCGCGGCGGCGAGGCCTGCCGTGAGGCTGAGCAGGATGTTGAGTAGCGCGCCGCCGCTATCTGCGTCCTCGGCGAGGCGCTGGGACTCGAGCATCCAGGTGGAGAAGGTGGTGTAGGAGCCCAGTGTCGCGGCGCCGGCGAGCGTCAGCGCCTCGCCGGTGAGCCCCGCTCCGTTGAGCAGCCCCAGTAGCAGCGCGCCGCTCACGTTGACCGCGAAGGTGCCGAGCGGAAAGCTGCTCGCCCGTCCCGCACGCGAGCCGATCGCTTCGTCGAGCATGAAGCGCGCGAGCGCCCCGCCGCCGCCGAGCAGCGCCACGCCGCCCCAGGCCCACGCGCTCACGCGATCACCCGTGTGCGCCGCACGCCCGCCGTGGCCACCCAGATCGCCAGGTACCCGGCCGCGATGCTCGCGGCGGCGTAGCTCGCGGCGAGCCCGTAGCGGTGGTGGTCGATCATCGCGAGGATCTCCACCTGCATCGTCGCGAACGTCGTGTAGGCGCCACAGAAGCCGGTGCCGAGCAGCGGGCGCCGGTAGGTTGAGAGCGGCAGGCGATCCTGCAGACGGGTCGCGAAGTAGCCGAGCGCGAACGAGCCGCTGATGTTGATCGCGAACGTCGCCCACGGCCACCCGGCGGTCGTGCTCGGGTAGGTCTCCTCCAGCCATACGCGCAGCAGCGCTCCGGCGGCGCCGCCGAGGAAGATCGCGGCGAGCTCGCGTCGATCGAGGTGTGGGATCTGGGAAGGGCGCAAGCTGTGGAGCTCCTCTCGCGTGAAGTCGAGTTCGCGAAAGGAGCCATCAGCCCTCTCCTGCAGTGGGCGGTTCGGCAGGCCGCAGCCTGCACGTCAGGGCTCCATCTGACTGCGCGGGAACATATCGCACTGCCACGGCGCCGCAATGGGTGCAAGACCGCCTTCGGCGGTCGCAGGCACGCCACGTTTCAGCCTCGCAGGCACGCCACGTAACGCCCGCCGTCTCCGCGCACCACCGCGCCGCTCAGCTCCAGCTCGGCGAGCGCCACGAGCATGTCCGGGGCAGGGGAGCCCCCGCCAGCGAGCTTGGCCACCGTGTCGTTGCCTTCGCTCACCTGCTCCAGTACCGCGCGCAGGCGTGGCTGCAGCTCGGGGCGAGTAGCTGTGACCCGATGCTCGCCCACCCCGTGGAGCGCGTCCAGCACATCCTGGGGGTCGCGCACCAAGAGCGCTCCCTCGCGCAGCAGCAGGTGGGGACCGCGCGCGGCGGGAGCGCTCACGCGCCCGGGGACCGCCGCCGCGATCGCGCCTGACGCTTCCGCCAGGCGCGCGTGTACCAGCTCGGTTGGCTGCTCACCCGCCTCGACCACGATCACGACTCGTGCCAGCGCCGCCACGATCCGTGCGCGGCCGATGTGGCACCAGCCGCGGGGGGCGGAGCCGCAGGGCAGCTCCGCCAGCGCGCAGCCCTCCTCGGCGATGCGCCGATGCAGGCCGCGCCAACCCGCGGGGTGAGCGATGTCCACACCACCAGCCATCACCGTCACCGTGCGGGCCGTGGAGGCGCCTGTGCATAGCGCTCCCTGGTGCACTGCCGCGGCGATCCCGTCGGCAAGGCCGCTGACCACGGTGACCCCGCTCGCCGCCAGACCGCGGGCGAGACCGTACGCAACCTCCATGCCGTAGTCGCTCGCTCTGCGCGTTCCGACGATCGCCACCGCCGGCTGCGCCAGCAGCTCCAGCATACGCTCGATACCGCCCGCCACGTGCAGCATCCGTGGCGCGCCGTCCCCCCTCAGCGTCGGGTGGTAGCGGGG
>JBOGYA010000103.1:0-9099 GCA_050696515.1 Solirubrobacteraceae bacterium | reverse complement strand
ACCGCCTACAGGTCCAGTTGGTTTATATATATCCCGAAATTGATTCATCACCCTGCGGGGGCCCTCAGGTGCGTACCGGCGCCCTCAGGTCGTTGCTTGGGGGGACGCGCCTCGAGGCGGTGCCGCTGGGTGCCCCCTCAGGCGGCTGCCGGGGCGGCGGCGGCGTCGACCACGATGTGCAGACGCTCGGAGGCGAGCAGCGAGGCTGGGATATCGGAGCCCCGCCCACCCGGTCCGGCCAGCACCGCGGCGAGCGCGGGAGCCTTGCCGGCGCCGGTGGCGAGCAGCAGGCAGTGGCGGGCGGCGCGCAGCACGGGCAGGCTGAGCGTGACCCGCTCGGGCGGGGGCTTGGGCGCGTCGCGCACGGGCAGGCAGAGCTCCCCGCTGTCGTCCTGTACCTCGGGGTGGCCGGGGAACAGCGAGGCGGTGTGGCCGTCCTCGCCGAGGCCGAGCAGCGCGAGGTCGAGGACGGGCAGCCTGCCCGCCCCGCTGCCCTCCGCGGCGGGGGGCACCCGCTCGCGCAGCAGCGTGGCGTACGCGCGCGCGGCCGCGTCGGGACCGAGCTCGCCGAGGATGCGGTGCTCCCGAGGTCCCCCCGCCCGCCCCTGCGCCGGCTCTCGCGCCTGCTCCAGCCGCCCCGGCTCTGACGGTTCCAGCCCCGGCGGGCCGGCGGAGATGCCGGCGAGCAGCGAGCCGGCCACGAGCTGGTGGTTGCTCTCAGGGTCGTCGGGTCCCACGCAGCGCTCGTCGCCGTACCACAGCTCGACCGCGCTCCAGTCCTCCAGCAGACCGGCCAGCAGCTCGTAGGCCCGGCGGGGGGTGGTGCCGCCGGCCAGGGAGAGGTGGGCGGCCCCGCGGCGCTCCCCCGCCTCCCGCAGGACGCGCGCGACCTCGTGCGCCGCGTAACGCGCCGCCGCCTGCGCATCGGGCAGCACGGTCAGCTTGGTCATCGCGACCGTGCACCGCGCGAGTCCCGGGGCGCCGGTCCGACGATGCTCGCCGCGGCACCAGCTCGGCCGCGGCCCGCAGCGCGGGAGTCAACGACGATGCTCGCCGCAGCACCAGCTCGGCCGCGGCCCGCAGCGCGGGAGTCAACGACGATGCTCGCCGCGGCACCAGCTCGGCCGCGGCCCGCAGCGCGGGGGACGACGACGATGCTCACCGCGGCACCAGCTCGGCCGCGGCCTGCAGCGCGGGGGAGTAGGTGGGGTCGCGCAGCAGCGCCTGACGGATGCCCTCGCCAAGGATGCCCGTCTCACCGCGGGAAGCGCCGAGGATCGTCCACGTGCGCTCGTGGCCGTCGGGGTCGCGCCGGTGGGCGCGCAGGCCGCCGCGCCCGCGATCCAGGCGCACCGTGCGGCCCGCGGCCGTTTCGATCTGCAGGCTCGCGAGCCCCGGCACCTGCAGCTCGGTCGCGTGGCGCAGCGACAGTGACACCGGCCGGCGCTGGGCGTCCATGGCGCCGCCGATCAGCCGCGTGATCCGGGTCAGCGGAATCTCGCTGAGCGGCGTGCTGGTCGGGAGCGGCCCGAACAGCGTGCCGTCTTCGATCGTCCGCGGTTCGATCTGCAGGCGGTTGACCTGCCGCCACTCCAGACGCGAGGCGAGCCAGCCCACCAGCAGCATCGCCGCGATCCCCGATTCGGGATGGTGGCTGATCGTCAGGGAGGTGAGCTCGTGCAGTTCGCCGCGCATGTGCGGGGGGTTGAACATGGTGGCGATCCGCTCCCGCCACGGAGTCGAGCGCAGCCACGCGAGGTCCACAACGTAGGCGCGCTCGGAGATCTCGCACGCGCGCGCCACCGCCTCGCGACTGTCCGGTTCGGCGACCGAGTCGAGCAGCACCGCCTGGGCGAGGTCCAACAGCCCCTCCACGACCTCGTGGTGGCCGTGCGGAGACCAGAGCAGCGTCGGCAGGTCGCTCACCACGAGCGGGTCGGCGATCGTGTAGAGGTCCTCGAGGTGGCGGTCGCCGAGCTCCACGATCACGGTCTCGCGCAGCAGCGAGAGCTCGCCCGGCCGTGGGTCGCCCTCCGAGGCGACGGTCGCGCGCGCGTCGAGACGCTCGCGGCGGGGCTCGTAAGAGAGGACGACTAGGCGGGAGGCGTGGTAACGCCCGACCCCGCGCAGCCGGTTGGCGATCTCGCCCGACCACTCGCGGTCCACGAAGGCGATCATGTTGAGCGCCCGTGCTGGCACGAAGCCGCCGTTCTCCACGTGGCGCTCGGCGAGCATCTGTCGCAGGGCGGCCTCGATCGCGTCGGGCGTGGTGCCCTGCTCGCTCCAGACGGCGTCGCTGACGGCGGCGGGCATCAGATTGAGCGCCAGGCGTGGCCCTCGCGCAGGATGCTTGCGGCCTCGGGCGGCCCCTGAGAGCCGGCCTCGTACTGAGGCAGCGGCCCCGGCGCCCCTTCCCACACGCGCACGATCGGGTCGCAGATCTGCCACTGCGCCTCGACCTCGTCGTTGCGGGTGAACAGCGTGGGGTCCCCCCGCATCGCGTCCATGATCAGCCGCTCGTAGGCCTCGGGGGACTGGGAGAGGAAGGCGGTGCCGTACAGGAACTCCATGTTGACGGGGCGGATGATCATGCGGGTCCCGGGGATCTTGGCGCCGAGCTGCAACGACACGCCCTCATTGGGCTGGAGGGTGAGAGTCAGCTGGTTGGGCCGGATGCCCAACGAGCCGGTCTGGTCGAAGGCGAGGTGAGGCACGGGCTTCAACGTGACCACGATCTCGGTGATCTTGCGCGCCAGGCGCTTGCCGGCGCGCAGGTAGAACGGCACCCCCGCCCACCGCCAGTTGTCGACCTCCAGACGCAGCGCGGCGTACGTCTCGGTAACCGAGCCCTCGCGCACCCCCTGCTCCTGCAGGTAGCCGGGCACGTCCTCCCCGACGACGTGCCCGGCGGCATACTGGGCGCGCACCGCGAGCGCGGAGACCTCGGACTCGGCCGGGGCGTGGATCGCCTGCAGCACCTTGACCTTCTCGTTGCGCACCTCTTCGGCGGTGAAGTTCACCGGGGGCTCCATCGCGATGTGGCAGAGCAGCTGCAGCATGTGGTTCTGGATCAGGTCGCGTAGCGCCCCGGAGTGGTCGTAGTAGCCCGCGCGGGTGCCGATGCCGATGTCCTCCGCGGCGGTGATCTGCACGGAGTCGATGTAGTTGCGGTTCCACAGCGGCTCGAACATGCCGTTGGCGAAGCGGAACGCCAGCATGTTCTGGACGGTCTCCTTGCCGAGGTAGTGGTCGATGCGGAAGACCTGGCTCTCTTCGAATACCTCGAGCACGCGGCGGTTGAGCTCGGCGGCCTCCGCGAGGGAGGTGCCGAAGGGCTTCTCGATGATCGCCCTGACCTCCGCGCCCTTGTGCGTGCTGAGCCCCTGCCGGCCGAGCGCCTCCACGATCACCGGGAAGAACGCGGGCGCGGTCGAGAGGTAGAAGGCGCGGTTGAGCCGCTCCCCGGCGCGCTCCTCGAAGCCGTCGAGCACCTGCCCGAGCGCGCCGTAGACGGCGTCGTCGTCGAAGGTGCCGGGCACGTACTTGACGTGGGCGAGCAGCCCCGCGAGCACGTCGTCGTCGGGGGGGCGGCGGGAGAAGGAGCGGATCGCCTGCTCGCATTCGGCGCGGTAGTCCTCGTGCTCCTTTTCCTGGCGCGAGACCCCCACGAGGTGGAAGCGCTCGGGCAGCGCCCCCTCGTGGGCGAGGTTGTAGATGGCGGGCAGCAGCTTGCGCCGGGCGAGGTCCCCGGTGGCGCCGAAGATGACGAGCGTGGTCGGTGCGACCGGCAGCCGCTCCAAGCCTTCGACCAGAGGGTTCTCCGGCGCCTGCTCGAGCGTGCTCATCAGCTCTTCTTGACCGCGTGGCCGCCGAACTGGTTGCGCAGCGCGGCGAGCACGCGGTTGGCGTAGTCGCCGTTGCCGCGCGAGGAGAAGCGCGCATACAGGGAGGCCGTGATCACGGGGGTGGGCACGTCGCGCGCGGTGGCCTCCGCGATCGTCCAGCGCCCCTCGCCGGAGTCCTCGGTGTAGCCGGTGAGCGCGTGTAGGTCGTTGCCGTCGGCTTCGAAGGCGCGGGCGGCCAGTTCGCACAGCCAGGAGCGCACCACCGAGCCCTGGCCCCACAGGTGGGCGATGCGGGCGTTGTCGAGCTCGTACTCGCACTTGTCGAAGAGGTCGAAGCCCTCGGCGTAAGCCTGCATCAGGCCGTACTCCACCCCGTTGTGGACCATCTTCACGAAGTGCCCGGCCCCGGCGGGGCCGAAGTGCAGCCAGCCGTGCGGGCCGATCGCCGAAGCGCTCTGCTCGTTGGTAGGGGGGGCGAGAACGTCGAGGAACGGGGCGAGGCGCCCGACGGCCTTGGCGGGGCCGCCGACCATCATGCAGTAGCCGACTTCGAGGCCCCACACGCCGCCCGAGGTGCCGACGTCGAGGTAGTGGATGCCGAGCTTCTTCAATTCGCCGGCGCGGCGCTTGTCGTCGGTCCACTGGGAGTTGCCCCCGTCGACGATCGTGTCGTCGCGGTCGAGCAGCTTCGCGAGCTTGTCCACGGTCTGTTGGGTGGGGTCGCCGGCGGGGACCATCACCCACACGATTCGCGGCGCGCGCAGCTTCTTGACGAGGTCGGCGAGCGAGCGCGCGCCGATCGCTCCATGGCCCACCGCCTGCTCGACGGCGCCCTTGTCGAAGTCGAAGGCCACCACCTCGTGAGCCGAGTCGCGCCGGATGCGGTGCGTCATGTTGCCGCCCATCTTGCCCAGTCCGACGAACCCGATCTGGCTCACAGTTCCTCCTCTGGTGTAGGTTGTGCGCACACGGCCGCAGTAAAGGTATACGTTGAGCCCGGATCCCACTCGCCAGCGACCCGACCGCAACCTCGCGCTGGAGCTCGTGCGCGTCACCGAGGCGGCCGCGCTCGCGGCGGCGCGGCTGGTAGGCAAAGGCGACAAGGAGGCCGCCGATCAGGCCGCCGTCGATGGGATGCACTACGCGCTGCAGTCCGTCCAGATGGACGGTCTCGTGGTGATCGGCGAGGGCGAGAAGGACGAGGCGCCGATGCTCGCCAACGGCGAGCACATCGGCGACGGCTCCCCGCCGGAGGTGGACATCGCCGTGGACCCGCTGGAGGGCACCACGCTCGCGGCGCACGGGATGCCGAGCGCGCTGGCGGTGATCGCCCTGTCCGCCCGCGGCACGATGTTCGACCCCGGCCCGTGCGTGTACATGGAAAAGATGGCGGGCTCCCCCGAGGTCGCCGACCTGCTCGACCTCGACCGCCCGCTGCCGCAGACGCTCGCGGCGATCGCTGAGCGCAAGGGCTGCGAGATCGGCGACGTGCAGGTGGTGGTGCTCGACCGCCCCCGCCACGAGCAGGGCGTCAAGGAGATCCGCGAGGCGGGAGCGCGCGTGCGGCTGATCGCCCACGGCGACGTGTCCGCCTCGCTGCTGGCCGTCACCGAGCGCTCCCCCGTGGACCTCCTGTGGGGGATCGGCGGCACGCCCGAGGGGGTCATCTCCGCCGCCGCCGTCAAGTGCCTCGGTGGCCAGCTGCTGGGGCGGCTGTGGCCCCGCAACGAGCACGAGCGGACCGCCGCGCTCGACGCCGGCTACGACCTGCAGCGCGTGCTCGACCGCGACGACCTCGTGGCCGGCGAGGACGCGTTCTTCTGTGCCACGGGCATCACCGACGGGGACGTCCTGCAGGGTGTGCGCTACCCGAGTGCCGGCGGGGCGAGCACCGAATCGCTTGTGATGCGCTCCCGCTCGGGCACCGTCAGGCGCATCAGCGCGCGCCACGACCGCGCGAAGCTGCGGGCGTTGTACGGCGACGCGCGGTTCGGCTGAGCTGCCCCACGCGCGACTCGGCGAGGTCGAGACGGGCCAGCGAGCGCAGGAAGCCGTTGGTCACGAGCACGTGGATGCGCGACTGGGTAGCGTTGTAGATCCGGCGCCCCAACCGGAAGGCGATCGTGGGGTAGAAGTTGGCGACCTCCACCTCCACGTGCAGACGTGCGGTATCGGAATCCCGCCCGCCCTCGCTCGGACAGCGGCGCACTTCGATGCGCAGGCGGCCCTTGCCGTGACGCCCCGCGCGGGTGACCAGCAGGCCTCGCTCGATGCGCCAGCTCACCACCCCGTGGTCGGCGTCCAGCTCGTACTCGGGGGCCTGGAAGGTGAGCAGCTTGAACGGCCGGAAGAGCAGGACGACGAAGCGCTCGTGCTCGGTGTAGCGGACACGGATCAGCCCCAGGGTCACACGGGTGAGGAAGCGCCAGTAGGTGCGCGCCAGGCGCTCCAGGTGCTCGGGGCTCCAGAGCCCGCGCATGGCTTCCTCGCTCAACAGCAGGTCGGCGGTCTGCACCGAGCGCACCGCCCCGGTGCGCTCGTCCACCGAGGTCCAGTCGCGCAGGTTTGCGATCCGGGCAGTGTCGTCGCGTAGGTTTGCGATCCGGGCAGTGTCCATGCCCGTTCAGGCTACCCCTGCAAAGGCTCGGCCCAAAGGCTCGGCTCAGGGCTCAGCCCGCGGTCGCCCCGCCGGTGGTCGCGGCGGCGGCGGGGGGCGCTGCGAGCGAACCGGCGGCGGGGGGCGCCGCGAGCGAACCGGAGGGCGCGCCCGACGTGGGTTCCCCGAGCGTGGGGGTGTTCGGGACGCTGCCCACGACCTGTGTGGCGATGCGCACCGTGTCCTCGATCTCGAGCGCTCGCGCGGCGCCCGTCGTCAGATCCCACTGGGCGCCATTGTGACCGTAGGGCCCGCGATCGAGCACCGGAACGGTCAGCTGACGGCCCCGGTAGCCGATCCGCACGAGCGTCCCGCACGGGAGGGTGCGGCTCGCAACGCCCACGAGCGTGGGGCTCATCGTCTGTCCGCACGCCGTGGCGTGACCGTAGAAGCCGGGGCCGAACCACGTCGCCAGCGTCTTGCCAGAGGCGGCCGGCGTGGGAGCCGCCCCGCCCGTGGTGCCGGCGAACGCCACGGCCGCGGGTGCCAAAATCGGGACCCACCCACCCGCGAGCGCGCCGAGCGACGCGGCCAATGACCCTGCCAGCAGGGCGTGCTTGAAGGAAGCGATACGCATTGTGTCGTTTCGCCTACGGGGTGAGCTGACGGGCTCGCGCTTGACGCGCTACGGCCCAGAAGGACCGATTCGCCCCCGCGAACCGAACTAGACCGGTTCACATTGGGTCCCCCGCCCTCCGCGATCTGGACCGCGGAAGCTCGGCGTGCGGGGCAGTATACAGAACGCCCGGACGGGTGCGACGGTGAGCCGAGGACTCAGGACCAGGCTCAGCCGCCGGTGAGCCGTTTGAAGGCGTCGCCCAGCAGGCGCCCCCCCGTGGAGAGGCCCGCTTGAGCAAGCTCCCCGAAGAGATCCGCCACCGAGGCCGCCAGCTCGGGGCCGCTCGGTGGCTGCACAGGACGACCGGGCTCGATCTGCTCCTCGGCCTCGAACCCCTGCGGGGGCACCGGCGGCTCGGCAGGCTCGGGCGAAGTCTTCGCGGTCCGTGCCGCTGCCCGGCGGGCGCTGGGGCGTTGGGGACGGGTGTTGGGGAGGCTCCCCAACACGCCCGGATCGTCCGCACTGGGACCGCGGGGGCGTGGCGCTTCACCGGCTCGCCGCCGCCGGCTGGGACTGTCGGTTGCGTCTGAGGGGCTCATGCGGGCGCATCATCGCGCATAAGGACGAGCGGCGGCGAAGCGTTAGCATAGGGTCCACGTTCGGTTGTACTGTGGGGCGCGTCTCGGCCGCGGCCGGGTGGGGCCAGGTCCCTCGGTGTACCCGGCGGGGTCGTCTTGTTTGGGGACCCACCCTCCCCGTTCTGTCCGGGGGGCTCCCAAGAATCGCTGTCTACGGAAACGGGAATCGATGTCAGTAGTGGAACTGCAGGAGCTGGATGAGATAAAGGGTCTGTTGGCGAAGGGCCAGCAGGTGGGGGTGCTGACCTTCGCGGAGATCTCCACGGCGACCTCCGAGCTGGACTTGGACGAGTCGGACGTCGAGGAGCTCCACGGCTTCCTGGAGAAATCCGAGATCGAGCTCGTCGAGGACATCGACCCGGCGACGGCCGCGGCGCTACAGGTGGAGCGCGCGCCGGACAAACGGGGCCGGCGCAAAGCGAAAGCGACGCTGGACCTCAAGCCGGACATGACCACCGACTCGCTGCAGCTGTTCCTCAAGGACATCGGCAAGGTGCGGCTGCTGACCGCGCAGGAGGAGGTCGATCTCGCCAAGCGGATCGAGCGCGGGGACCTCGACGCCAAGCAGAAGATGGTCGAGTCCAACCTCCGGCTGGTGGTGTCGATCGCGAAGAACTACCGCAACCAGGGCCTGCCCTTCCTCGACCTGATCCAGGAGGGCACCCTCGGGTTGGTGCGTGCCGCGGAGAAGTTCGACTACCGCAAGGGCTTCAAGTTCTCCACGTACGCCACATGGTGGATCCGCCAGGCGATCGCCCGGGCGCTGGCGGACAAGGCGCGCACGATCCGCATCCCCGTGCACGTGGTGGAGAAGCTCAACAAGATCGGGCGCGCCGAGCGCAAGCTCGTGACCGAGCTCGGCCGCGAACCGACCGCGGAGGAGATCGCGGACGTCACGGGGATCGACCCCGAAGAGGTCGACTCGATCAAGCGCTCCGCCCAGGCCCCCGTGTCGCTGGAGAAGCCGGTCGGCGACGAGGAGGAGTCGGAGTTCGGCCAGTTCATCGCCGACGAGCGCGCCGAGTCCCCGTACGAGCGGGCCGCCGAAATCCTCACCAAGGAGGCCCTGCGCGAGGCCCTGGAGAACCTCTCCTACCGCGAACGGCGCGTGCTCGAGCTGCGCTACGGCCTCGGCGGCGAGCACCCGCGCACGCTGGACGAGGTCGGCCGTACCTTCAACGTGACCCGCGAGCGCATCCGCCAGATCGAGAACCAGTCGCTGAAGAAGCTTCAGTCGCTCGCGGAGGCGCAGAAGCTCCGCGACGTGGCCTGACGTAGGGCGTCTCGCCCTCTGCCGGCGTCCTCCCTCACTTATGTGCTTCTTGCACTGCGCTCGGTGCGTCCTTGGCAGGGAAGCCGAGCCGCTCGTCAGGAGGGGCTGTTCGGCCGGCGCATGCGCCG
>JBOGYA010000102.1:0-9237 GCA_050696515.1 Solirubrobacteraceae bacterium | reverse complement strand
GCCTACATCACGCTCTCGCGGCCCTGCGCGTGAGCGTGATGTAGGCTCTCGCCCGCACCATGCGGATCGAGGGCCACTCAGCGATCGTCGTCGGCGGAGCCTCCGGGCTCGGCGAGGCCACCGTGCGCCGGCTGCACGCGGCGGGGGCCTCAGTGACGATCGCGGACGTCAACGCCGAGAAGGGCGGGGCGCTCGCCTCCGAGCTCGGCCTCGAGTTCGTCGCCTGCGACGTGCGCGAGGAGTCCCAGGTGCAGGCCGCGGTTGAGCACGCCGCCGCTGTCGAGGGCGGGCTGCGGATCGCCGTCTGCTGTGCCGGCACCGGCTGGGCGCAGAAGGTCGCCGGCTCCAAGGGCCCCCACCCGCTGATGCCCTTCGAGACGATCGTCTCCATCAACCTGATTGGCACCTTCAACGTGCTGCGCTTTGCGGCCACCGCGATGATCGCCAACGATCCCCTCCCGGAGGACGGCGAGCGCGGCGTGTGCGTCAACACCGCCTCGATCGCCGCCTACGACGGCCAGGTCGGCCAGATCGCCTACTCGGCCTCCAAGGGCGGCATCGTCGGCATGACCCTCCCGGCGGCCCGCGATTTGGCCCAGTACGGGATCCGCGTCTGCACAATCGCCCCCGGCCTCTTCGACACCCCGCTGCTCGCCGCGCTGCCCGAGGAGGCCCGCCAGAAGCTCGGCGCCGGCGTCCCCTACCCGCAGCGCCTTGGCTCCCCCGACGAGTACGCCCACCTCGCCTGCCACATCGTCGAGAACCGAATGCTCAACGGCGAGGTCATCCGGCTGGATGGAGCGTTGCGGATGCCGCCGCGGTAGGATTTTGTAGACATTCGTCTGATCCGTCTGCCCATAGTTGGTAGAATGAAGTTATGAGCACTCCAGCGAAGACCCCTCTGCTCTCAGTCGGGCATGAGGCCGAGTGGGCTGTGATCAACCGCGAAGAGGCCGAATATCATCGCGCGACCACCAGGGCACTCACGCCGGCCGAGCGGATCAAACATGGTCAGAAGCTCTCCCAGCAGGCGGTTGCGATTCTCGCCGCCTCGATACGCGCCGGCCATGTCCCCAGACGAGTCCTCTGGTCCTGACCTCCAGCTCTCTGGTCCCGACCTCGACGGCGTTGTCGTCGACGCCAACGCAGTCGGACTTGAGTATGTCGTGATCGGTGGCTTCAGCGTTATCGCAAATGGCTATCTCCGCGCGACCGACGACTCCGACCTATTGGTTCCCGATGACCCCGAGACCAACGATGCGATCGGCCGCTTCCTGGATCGAGCAGGCGCCACACGCCTCTACGACGGCAAGCGACTCACCCACCAGGAGATAGCCGATGCGCACCACCTACGTGTCAACAGCCGCCATGGCATCATCGACATCATGCGCGGGGGACTCCCTCCGCTGGACTTCGACACCGTAGCCCAACGCGCTCTGCTCATCGATATCGGCGATCAGCAGGCGCGCGTCGCCAACCTGCACAGCATCGTCGGCTTCAAGCGCCTCGCCGGCCGACCCCGGGACCGACACGATCTGGCCGAACTCGAAGCGTTCCACGGATCTCTCCCGATCGAGCCCATCCCCGGGCTTGACACCTGAGCTGAGCATGGGGGGAGCAGGCTCCCCCCATGGGCCCCCCACAAGAGGTCAGCTCAGCCGCTCCACCAGCATCGCCATGCCCATGCCGCCGGCGACGCACATTGACTCGATGCCGTAGGTCTTGTCGAGCGTCTGCAGGTCGTTGATCAGCGTCGTCATGATCCGCGCGCCGGTCATCCCGAAGGGGTGGCCGAGCGCGATCGCTCCGCCGAAGGGGTTCAGCTGCTCGTCCTCGATCCCGAGCTCCGCTTTGCAGGGGACGATCTGAGCGGCGAACGCCTCGTTGATCTCCACCACATCGATGTCGCTCATCGACATCCCCGTGTTCTTGAGTAGCTGCTGGATCGCGGGGATCGGGCCGAGGCCCATCACCTCGGGGCGGATCGCCACCACCGTGGAGGCGAGGATCTTCACTTTCGGCTTCAGCCCCAACTCCCGCGCGCGCTCCTCAGAGGTGACCAGCAGGGCGGCTGCGCCGTCGTTGAGCGGGCACGAGTTGCCCGCCGTCACCGTGCCGTCGGGCCTGAAGGCCGGCTTCAGCGCCGCCAGCTTCTCGATCGTCGTCCCTGGGCGCGGGCCGTCGTCCTTGGTCACGACCGTCTCGGGCACGTCGATCTCGTTGCCCTCCTTGTCGGTGTCTTTGTGCGCGGGCACCGTCACCGGGACGATCTCCACGTCGAAGTGGCCGGACTCCTGCGCCGCCACCGCGCGCGTCTGGGAGATCAGCGCCCACTCGTCCTGCGCCTCGCGGCTGACTTGCTTCTCGTCCGCGACGTTCTCGGCCGTGAGGCCCATCGGGATGTACACGTTGTACAGCGACCCCTCCGAGCCGTCGAGCTGGTGGTGGAACTCGAACTGCGCCCCGCCCCCCGCGCGCGAGACGGCCTCGACGCCGCAGGCGATGTACGTGTCGCCCTCGCCGGCCTTGATCGCGTGGAAGGCCATCCGCGTCGTCTGCAGCGAGGAGGCGCAGAAGCGGTTGACGGTCGTGCCGGGCACGTGGTAGTCGATCCCGGCCAGCAGGGCGGCGTTGCGGCCGATGTTGTAGCCCTGCTCGCCCTCGCAGAAGCCGCACCCCATCATCACGTCCACGATCGAGCTCGACTGCAGCTGCGGGTTGCGCTCCAGGATCGCCCGCAGCGGGATCGCCGCCAGGTCGTCGGCGCGGACGGTCTTCAGCGACCCCTTCGCCGCCCGTCCGATGGGGGTGCGCACGGCGTCGACGATTACGGCGTCAGGCATTCGTAGCTCCTTGTCGGCATTGTCGGTGGTGGGTCCGCTATCCCGGTTGAGTGGGTCGGCGGTCGGTTGAGCGGTCGCATGGGCGGCCACCCATGGCATGTCGGCCGGGTGGACCACCCCGGGCGGGCCACCTTCCGGGCATCCTACGGGATCGCCGCGGCGAGGGGCTCCGGCGCCCCCCTGTCGAGCACGAGCGGCTGGAGCACGCGGTCGGCGAGCAGCCCGAGGCAGCCGAGGTTCGCGAACCCCGGGCCCTGGCTCAGCGCGGCCAGCCCGGGGATGTGCAGCCGTGGGCACATGCCCTCCAGCTCGAGGAACCGCCCGAACGGGACCTCCGCCTCGGGCGGCCTGTCCCACAGCTGCCCCACCCGGCGCTCGATCTCGGCCCGCACGGCGGGCGGGAAGAGGTCGCGCAGCTGCTCCAGCAGATCGAAGCCCGTGCTGTTGAGCAGGTAGTCGTAGCGCTCGGAGCTGGCGGCGCCCGCGGTGGTGTAGTCGACGCGCACTCCCCCCTCCGCGCCCTCCTCTGCGACGTACACCACGCGGCCGGTGACGAACCGGCAGCGCTCGTCGTAGGCGATGTCCGACAGGGTCAACGGGTCGAACACCCCCCGGTCGCAGTGCTTGAAGAAGTCGCGGCGCGTCCCCACGTCCAGGGAGCTCCACCCCACGTTGTCGGGGTTGGAGAACACGCGATTCTCAAGGAAGCTCTCGCCGCGGCTCATCGGCAGGGCGGGCGTGAAGATCGTGATCCGCACCCGCGGTCGGAAGGCCCGCAGGAACGCCGCCCCGCTGAGCGCGCTCTCGCCCCCGCCGACGATCGCGATCTCGGTGTCCTGCTCCACGGGGATGCGCGCGAAGTCGGTGCGCTGGCTGTCGCAGTGGAAGATCCGCGACGCGGCGCCGGCGTCGTGCGGGAGATGACGGTGCACGCCGGGACCGGTGAGGACGAGCGCACTGCAGCCATACCGCCGCCCGCGGCCTGCACCCGCGGCGCCCTGGGCCGCGGCGCCCTCGGCCCAGCCATGCGCCCCCGCTCGGTCGGGGGGCTCATCGACGTCGACCGTCCACCGGTCCTCCTCGGCCGCGAGTGCGACCTCCGTGACGCGGCCCCTCACGAGGCTCACGCCCGCGGTGGCGCGCGACAGGACCCACGTGAGGTACTGGCCGTACTCGCGGTGCTCGATCGCGGGAGACCCGGCGTCCACCCAGCGGGCGTAGCTTTTTTTGTCGATCAAGTACCGCTGCCATGAGAACGGCATCACGGCGCGATCGACCTCCTCGCCGACCTCGCCGAACGCCTCGTAGCTCTGGTAGGGAAACCCGACGTCCTTGATCGGGGTGATGGCCAGCGGCTCCTCGCCCGAGGTCATGCCGTTGCGGCCCGACCACGACGCGGCGGGCTCGTTCGCCTCGATGATCCTCAGCGTGATGGGGCCCGCGCCGAGCGTGTTCAGGGCGTGGACCTTCGCCGCGAGCGCGGCCGCCTTGGCGCCGGCGCCGACCGCGATCAGATCGGCCTCCACGCTCACGCCGCGACGAGCTTCGGTGCGGTGGCCGTTCCGGGCGTGCGGCGCGTGACCATCACGAGGCCCTGGTGGTTGGGACTGAAGGCGATGGCGCTCCTGCGCGCCTGCTCGCCACGCGACTCGACGGCGCGCAGCTCCACCTCGCTGAGCACGGCCTGCATCACGCGCTTCATCTCGAGCACGGAGAAGGTCGCGGCCAGGCAGCGGCGCGTGCCGCCGCCGAAGGGGATCCACGTGTACGCGCCCGCGGGCCGCTGCAGGAAGCGCTCGGGGATGAAGGCGCGCGGCCGGGGGTACACGTCCTCACGGCGGTGTATCAGGTGGATGCAGGGCGCCACTTTCGTGCCCGCCGGGATCGTGTGGCCGCCGAGCCGCATCGGCTCCACCAGCCGCCGCACGACCATCGGCACCGACGGGCACAGCCGCATCGTCTCCTTGGTGACGGCGTCCAGGTAGGTGTCCTCTTCACCCGCGAGCACCTCCGCGCGCAGGCGCGCGAGCTTGTCCGGATGGCGCAGCAGGCGCTCGAACACCCACGACAGCAGGGTCGCGGTCGGCCCGTCGGTCACGAGCGTGACCAGTTCGTCGCGCATGTCCTCCTCGCTGAGCGGCGAGCCGTCCTCGTAGCGCGCCTGCTCGAGCATCGTGACGACGTCGTCGCGCTCCCGCGCCGGGGACTCCGCGCGGCGCCGGTGGACCTCCTCGAGCACCGCCGCCCGCACGGGGGCCATCATCGCCCGGAACTCGCGGTTGCGCTCCAGCCAACGCGGGCCGAGGAGCGCCAGCAGGGTCAGGCGCCGTGGGTCGTTCAGCCATTCGGTCTGTGCTCCCATCAGCTCGCGCAGGCGCCGCAGGGGGTCGCTGTCGATGTCTCCGAACACCACGCGCATGACCACCTCCAGGCTGATCGCCTGCATTCGGGGCCATAGCGCCACCGGCTCGCCGATCGGCCAGCTGCGGACCTCCCGCCGCGCGACATCGGCGATCATCTCGCCGTAGCGTTCCGTGCCCTTGCCGTGGAGCTTGCGGAGCATCACCTTGCGGCGGGGCATGTGGTCGGGCTCGTCCAGCAGCACCACCGAGCGCCGGCCGAGCAGGGGCTCCAGCAGCGTGTTCGCCATGCTCACGCCCAGTGCCGCGGGATCGGCCGTGAACACGCGCCTGACGTCCTCGGGGTCGCATAGCACCACCCACGTGCCCGCGTGACGGATGCGCAGCGTGAAAATGTCACCGTACCGTCGCTGACACCGTTCCATGTAGGGCAGTGGGCGCCGCGACCAGCCGAAGGCCTGCAGGGTGCTCGGCATATGGGGGCCAGGGGGCAGCCTTGTGCGCCCGTTAACGCTTAGGAGCGGGCTTAGTTTGGTGCTCATGTCTCTCTCTTAAGTACCAGCTTTAGCTCCGGGTGAGTTCCCGGCTCGTGTCTCTTACTTCACCTCTGCTCTTACACCGTCATGCAGAGTATGAAGGACAGCGCCCGGCCCCGCCGGCCAGCGCCCGCAGCGCGCCAGAGCGCGCCGGAGCGGTGGCAGACGACCTGCCCCATCTACGCTTGGGCACTGGCTTTGCTCGATGCTCACTCCTCTCTTTCCAGCTGCCCACTCATGTCTCTCACTTCACCTTTCCCTGCTCGCCCAAGCCATCGTGGATGCCGTGCCACTTCATCAGAGCCTTCGATCTATTGAGTCTTCTCACTATGAGAACGAAGTCTTGGTATATGGTACGCTCGGCGCAGCGGACTCGACGTGCTCTGTGACGTCGGCGGAGATAGGGGTCGGGCGGTCAGCCTGACAGGGCACCAGTACCTTAATCGGTTAAAGGGGCGGCCTTAAACGCCGCTGATCCGGGTTCGAGCCCCGGCTGGTGCATGGAACAAGTTCACGTTTCGCCTGCTATGACTGCCAATCTCTTTGACTACTTCGAGGAAGCTCATGACGGGAGCCCCGCCCACCCCGGAGCGGGCGGGCGGGCGTCCCATCCCTGGGCTGCCCGCGCGCCACGGCGCCCGCACGAGCACTTCGACCTGAAGCTCGTGCCGCGCCTACCGGCATGGCAGGAGGATCGCGACTCCCTCGACGCGCTGGCACAGATCGAGGGCGAGCCGTGGGTGAGCGCTGTGGTGCGCGAGGCCGACGGGGTTCGACTGCGCCTCGACGACGGCTGGATAGAAACAGTCGGGGCCGCCCTGGAGGCCGGCGGCAGCGCGGAGACGACGCTCGCCGACCTCGCACACGGGCAGCGCTTCTCGGTGCAGTTCTGGGACGCCAACGCGACCAAGGCGCTGCACATCGGCCACCTGCGCAACCTCGCGATCGGCAACGCCGTCGCCGCCGCTCTCACACAGGCGGGCGCGCAGGCCGAGCGGCGCAGCCTGATCTCCGACGCGGGCCGCTCCATGGGCGAGGCGATGGCCGGCGTGATGAACAGCGGCCGGCACGCGCACTCCTGGCCGGACGGCGACGAGAAGAGCGACCACTTCGTCGGCGTCTGCTACGCGGAGTACGTGGCGGCCTCCGGCTCGTTCACCGGGGCGGAGATCGAGTACCCCGAAGACTCGCTGACGCGGGAGTTGGCGCTGCGCGACGACGCCGCCGACGAGCTGCTGCGGCGCGTGATGGGGGGTGAACTGGAGGCGCTCGAACTCTGGTACAAGACGCGCGCCTGGGTGATCGCCGGCCAGCGTAAGACGCTCGCGCGCCTGGGCATCGCCTTCGACAGGGTCTTCTTCGAGTCGGACTTCCTCGCCGACGCCGCCGAGCTGACCGCGGCCGGCCTGCGCGACGGGCGCCTCAAGCGCCGTGCGGACGGCGCCGTGATCTACGCGACGGGCCTGAAGGACTTCGAGGAGTTCCCGCTGGTGCGCGCCGACGGCCTGCCGACCCAGCACATGCGCTCGCTGGCGTACTGGATGGCGGCGCCCGAACTCGAAGGCACCACCTCGATGCAGGTCTGCGGAACCGAGTGGGTCTCGCACGTCACCTGCAGGCGCAAGCTCATGGACGAGCTGATGCCGGCGGGCAACGGGAACGGAAGCCCAGGCGAGCCCGCTCAGATCCATCCGACGCACGACATCTTCAACGGGATGGTCGCCCGCCAGAAGCGCGCGCTGGCCTCGAGCGAGGGGGCGCTGCTGATCGACGAGTTCATCGAATGGCTCGACGCGCGGATCGACGCCTCCCCCCGGCTGCGCGCCATCCGCCACGGGCACCCCGCGCCAGAACGGATCGCGGCGCAGGTCGCGCTCGGCTACTTCCTCTCCTACCCGGTCGCCCCCCCGATCGACTTCGACCCGGAGAAGCTGCTGGAAGACGACGAAAGCCTGGGTTGGGACATGGCGCGCGCGCGAGCCCGCCACTCCCCCACCTCCACGAACGGCGGCCGCCCCGCGGAGGACCCCGACTACCGCTTCGCCGTCGTCCAGTCCGAGCTCTACCGGCGCTACCTGCGGCTCGCGGTGCAGCGCTTCGACGTCGGCCCGCTCGCGCTCTACCTCAAGCACCTCGCGCGCTGGTACGAGGAGCGGGACCGCTCCGAACCCGTCGAGCGGGTCGTGCAGACGCTGCTGGACCGCTCCGCGCGCGGGTTGGGTTTGGAGGCGAGCTGATGAGCACCCTGCTGGTCGACAACTACGACTCGTACACCTACAACGTCTTTCATCTGCTCGCGGCCGTCACCGGCGAGGAACCGATCGTGATCCACAACGACATGGTCTCCTGGAGGGCGCTCTCGCGGTGGGACTTCGACGCGATCGTGCTCTCGCCCGGCCCGGGCCGCCCAGAGCGCTGGCACGACTTCGGTGTGTGCTCGGACATCCTGCGCGCGAGTGAGATCCCCGTGCTCGGCGTCTGCCTCGGTCACCAGGGTCTCGGGCACGTGCTCTCCGGCCTGGTCGGGACCGCGCCCGCCGCGATGCACGGGCGCCTGAGCCAGGTCCAGCACGTCGGCTCCGGCCTCTTCGAGGGCATCCCCCAGGACTTCTCCGTCGTGCGCTACCACTCGCTCGCGGTCACCGGCCCGCTCGAGCCCGAAGGCCGCGTGACCGCCTGGACCGGCGACGGGGTGGTGATGGGGATCGAACACCGCCACCGCCCGCTGTGGGGCGTGCAGTTTCACCCCGAGTCGATCGCGACCGAGCACGGCAAGGCGCTGATCGAGAACTTCTACACGCTCGCGCGCCGTCACTCCGCCCCCCGCGCGCGCCGGGCGAGCACACCGGTGGCCCCGCCCCGGCGCTCGCGGCGCCCGCGCGCTCACCGTGCCGAGGGCGCTGGCCTGGAGCTGAGCGTGCGCTCGATCGCGGGCGCACCGCCAACCGAGCCCCTGTTCGAACGGCTGTTCGGCGCCGCCGAGTACGCGTTCTGGCTCGACTCCGCCGACGCGCCGACGCGCCTGGCACAGTGCTCCTACCTCGGCACGAGCGCGGGCCCCGAGCGCCGTGTGCTCGAGTACGACGTCGAGGAGGGGCGGGTCCTCACGCACGGCGCCACGGGGTCCACGGTCGAGTACCGGTCGATCTTCGACACGCTCGACCGCGAGCTCTCCGCGCGCACCGTCGAGCCGCCCGCGGGGCTGGCGCGGGGCCTGGTCGGCGGCTTCGTGGGCTACCTCGGCTACGAGTGCAAGGCCGACTGCGGCTCGCCCAACACGCACCGCTCGGACGTGCCGGACGCCGTGCTGATGCTCGCCAACCGCGTCGTCGCGGTCGACCACACCCGCGAGTGCACCCACCTGCTCGCCTTCGACGGCGCCGGGGACGCCGACGCCGCGCGCTGGCTCGACGAGGCCGAGGCGGTCGTGCGGGAGTTGCTCGCCGCGCCTCCCCCCGCCTCACCGCGGGCGGGGTCTGCCGCCGCGCCTCCAACGCC
>JBOGYA010000101.1:0-9258 GCA_050696515.1 Solirubrobacteraceae bacterium | reverse complement strand
GACGAGCGCATCGACGTGCGCGACGTGGCGTTTGCGGCGGAATTCTTCGGCGACCTCGCGCGTTCATTGTTGGGGTGACGCAGGCTCGCCATAGGCGATAATGGAGCGATCGACCAAGGACGGTGGGCAGGCAGTGAGGTCACGGGCAGCAAGGGAATCGATTGAGCCAAGGACGGTGGGCAGGCGATGACGCAGGGGACGGCAGCGGCGGAGGCCCTGCGGGCGGGGAGGGAAGCGGGTCCGGAAGCGGCGGCCCACACGTACACGGTGGCTGGGGCGCGCCCGGTGGTCGTACATCCGACGACCGCGCACCTGGCTCACCCGGCGGCGCCCGTCATCCACACGATCGCCCAGAGCCCGCACACCTCGATCGCGCAGGACATCCAGAACTGGGCTCTCAACTGGGAGCCGGTCATCGCGATCCTGTTCTTCTCGGCGCTCGTTTTCATGATGTGGCGCATGTTGAAGGTGATGCCGCGGGTCAAGCCGCAGCAGATCAAGCCGTCCTCGGACCAGTCGGTGGGGTGGGAGGACATCGCCGGGGTCAAAGAGGCCAAGGCCGAGCTGCAGGAGATCGTCGAGTTCCTGCGCGACCCCGAGCAGTTCCGCAAGCTGGGCGCCAAGGTGCCCAAGGGGATCCTGCTGCACGGTCCCCCGGGGACCGGCAAGACGCTGCTCGCCAAGGCCGTCGCGCACGAGTCCGGCGCGCAGTTCTTCGCGCAGTCGGCCGCCGCCTTCGTGGAGATGTTCGCCGGCCTCGGCGCCGCCCGTATCCGCAGGCTGTTCGCGATCGCGCGCAAGCACGAGCCCGCGATCATCTTCATCGACGAGCTCGACGCCGTCGGGGGGCGGCGCGGCATGGACATCTCCGGCGAGAAGGACCAGACGCTCAACCAGCTGCTCGTCGAGATGGACGGCTTCGCGACCTCCGGCCGCCTGGTCGTGATCGCGGCCTCCAACCTCTTGGAGAAGCTCGACCCTGCGCTGCTGCGCCCGGGGCGCTTCGACCGCCAGGTGTTCGTCGCGCCCCCCGACGTCAAGGGCCGCGAGGGGATCCTCGCGGTGCACACCCGCAACAAGCCGCTGCACGACGTGGACCTCGCGATGGTCGCTCAGCAGACCAGCGGCCTCACTGGGGCCGACCTGGCGAACATCTGCAACGAGGCCGCGATCTTCGCCGCGCGCCGCGGGGCCAAGGGCATCACCGACGCCGACTTCGACGGCGCGCTGGAGCGGGTGATCGCCGGGGTGCAGTCCCACCGGGTGCTGAACGACCACGAGAAGCGCGTGGTCGCCTACCACGAGGCCGGCCACGCGCTCTGCGGCGAGCTCCTGCCTTCGGTGGACCGCGTGCACCGCATCTCGATCGTGCCGCGCGGGCGGGCGCTTGGCTACACGCTCAACCTGCCCGCCGAGGACCGCTACCTGAAGACCCGCGAGGAGCTCCTGGACTACGTGACGGTGCTGCTCGGCGGGCGCGTCGCCGAGCAGGTCGTGTTCGGTCAGGTCACCACCGGCGCCTCCGACGACCTCAAACGCGTCGCGGACATCGCCCACTCGATGGTGCACGACTTCGCGATGGGCAACGCCGCCATCGGGCGCTCTCCCGAGGGAGACGTGCGCCTCTCGGAGACGACCCTGCGCATCCGTGACGAGGAGCGCCAGGACCTGGTCGAAGAAGGCCGGCGCGCGGCTCTGAAGATGATCGTCGGCCACCGCCCCCAGCTCGACGCGCTGGCCCACGAGCTGCTCGAGCACGAGGTCCTCGACCGCGAGGCGATCGACCGCATTATGGCCGGCACGCCCCGCCTGGAGCGCGCCCCCGGCATCGGCCTGCGGGTCGCCGCCGCCACTGCTCTCGACGGACCGGTGAACGGCGGCGAGCCTCGGGTGTAGGCCGACCGCCCCGGGGAGTGCGGCAACGCAGATAAACTCCTGCCGGTGTTCGACCGCATCGACCATGTGGGTATCGCCGTCGCCGAGCTCGAGCCCGCGCTCGAGCTCTGGCGCAGTGGCTTCCAGCTAGACGTCGCCCACCGCGAGATCGTCGCAGAGCAGGGCGTCGAGGCGGTGCTGCTCGATGTCGGCGAGAACCACGTCGAGCTGCTCGCCCCCCTGGCCCCGGACACCCCTGTCGGCAAGTTCCTCGCCAAGCGTGGTCCCGGCCTGCACCACGTGGCCTACCAGGTCTCCGACATCGACTCGGCGCTCGCCGAGCTGGCGCAGGCGGGACTGGAGCTGATCGACAAGGTCCCCCGGGTGGGGATCGGCGGCGCGCGCGTCGCCTTCCTGGAGCCGAAGTCCACCGGGCGCGTGCTCGTGGAGATCGTGCAGCCCGTCCGCCACGGCGCCGGGAGCCCGGCCGACGCCGCCACCGCCGGTGAGGTGGCTCGCTGATGGCGAGGATGCGCCGCATGAGCGTCGGCTTCCAGGGTGGCCAGGTGCTCGCGCTGCGCGCCAGCGACGAGCAGTTGCAGAAGCTGTACAAGTCGCTCGGGGACCGCGGCTGGCACGAACTGCAAACCGAGGACGGCCCTGTGCGCCTCGACCTCGCACAGGTGGTTTACGTGCGCTCCGAGGAAGAGGACCAGCGCGTCGGTTTCGGGGCTTGACCGGCTCCTTGGACGCGAGGCTCCTGCGCGCGGCGCGGACCTGGGGGCATGGTCCGCGTTGCGAGCGCGCGGTGTCGCGCTTCTCAAGGCTCGGCGAGCACGGCGCGGTGTGGCTCGCGCTCGGCGCCGCCGGCTGGGTGCTGGACCGCCCGCGGCGCTCACGCTGGCGGCGTGCGACTGGCGTCGTGGCGGGCGCGTTTGCGCTGAACACGACGGTCAAGCTGATCGTGCGCCGGCCGCGCCACGAGCTGCCGGGGCTGCCGCCGCTGACCTCGACGCCCACACGGCTGAGCTTCCCGAGCGCTCACGCCTCCACCTCGTTCGCGGGAGCCCGTGCATATGCGCGTCTTGGGCTGCCTGCGGCGCCGCTGTATGCGCTGGCGGGCGCGCTCGCCGCCTCGCGCCTGTACCTGGGGGTCCACTACCCCTCGGACTTGCTGGCCGGCGCTGTGCTGGGCACAGGCATCGCAGCGGTGGCGCGATGAGTGCGCGCGGGCAGGCACCGGGCGCGCTGACGCCGGGTAGGAGGCCCGGCGCCCATGCGCCTGGGTTGCAATCCCGCCGCGCGGACGATCCCAAATGAAAACCCTCATAACTGAAAAAGAGGGGCCCGGCTCGCCGGCCTCCGGCCGACTGCGCCACCCTCTATGAGCACCCGCATCGGCATCGTCGGGCTGCCCAACGCCGGTAAGTCTTCGCTCTTCAACGCGCTCACCAAAGCGGGGGCGGAGGCCGCCAACTACCCCTTCACCACGATCGAGCCCAACGTCGCCGTGGTGCCCGTCGTCGATCGGCGTCTCGACGAGGTGGCCGCCACCGTCGGCGCCTCGGAGATCGTCTACGACACGATCGACTTCCACGACATCGCGGGGCTCGTCGCCGGCGCCCACCAGGGCGAGGGTCTCGGCAACCGCTTCCTCGCCAACATTCGCGAGACCGACGCGATCGTCCACGTCGTGCGTGCCCACCGCGACGCGGGCGTCGTGCACCCCGAGGGCGACGTCCACCCCTTGCGCGACATCGAGACGATCGAAACCGAGCTCGCGCTCGCCGATCTCGAGCAGGCCGAGCGGCGTTTGGAGCGCGTCGCCCGCACCGCGCGCGGGGGGGACCGCACCGCCGCTGCCGAGGAGGCGTGGCTGGGCGAGGCGATCGCCGCTCTGCAGGCCGGGCGCCCCGTGCGCTCCGTGCCGCTGCCCGAGGAGGCCCCCCGCGCCGCCCGCGATCTCGGCTCGCTGACCGCCAAGCCGGTGCTGTTCCTCGCCAACGTGGACGAGGGCTCCGAGGAGGTCCCCGCGGAGATCGCCGCCCACGCCGCCGCCCAGGGCGCGGGCGCCGTCGCTGTCTCCGCGCGCATCGAGTCCGAGCTCGCGGAGCTCGAGGACGAGGACGCCGCCGCGATGCGCGAAGTTATGGTGGCCCACCCACCCGGTGGATCGGAGTCCCACCCACCCCTTGCGCGCGTCGTGCGCGGTGCCTTCGAGCTGCTGCGCCTGATCGCGTTCTTCACCGCCGGCGAGGCCAAGCCTGCCCAGTCCTGGCACCTGCGTGAGGGCCTCACCGCGTGGCACGCCGCCGGGGAGATCCACTCTGACATCCAGCGGGGCTTCGTCCGCGCCGAAGTCATCGGCTGGCGGGAGCTGGTCGATGCCGGCGGCTACTCGGCCGCGCGCGAGCGCGGCACGCTGCGCTTGGAGGGGCGCGACTACCTCATGCGCGACGGGGACGTGATCACGGTCAAGTTCACGCCGTAGCGATCTCCGCCAACCGCTCGGCGAGGCGCTTCATCCCGAGCTCCCGTGCCGTCGCCGCTCCGGCAGCGAAGTCGGTGGGACGGTCGGGGGGGCGCTCCACGTCGATCGGGACCAGCGTTGCGACCTGCTTGAAGAGCAGCAGTTGGCCGGCGTGGTGGAGCAGCGTCGCGGCCTTGGGCGGGCGCCGGGCGGGGTCGGGGTGCTCGGCCGCGGCGAGCACGGCCTCGAGGGAGCCGTGCTTGCTCAGCAGCTCCGCTGCTGTCTTAGCGCCGATGCCGGGGGCTCCCGGCAGCCCGTCGGAGGGGTCGCCGCGGATGGCGATGAAGTCGGGGACCTGCTTGGGGTCCACGCCGTAGCGCGCGCGGACCTCTGCGGGTCCCACCTCGATCGGAGGGGCCCCTTTCTTCAGTTCGAGGACGGCCGTCTGGTCGTCCACTGCCTGGAACATGTCACGGTCGCCTGTCAGCAGCAGGGCGCGGGCACCGGGAGGCCCCCCGTCCGACTCCCGCCCGGCGGCCCGCGTCTCCACGTGGGCGTATGAGCCCATCGCGTCGTCGGCCTCCAGGTCCCCGGCGTCGCTCACCGTCCAGCCGAGGCTCGTCAGGAGCGCGGGGGCCTGCTGCCACTGCCACCGAAGCTCCGCTGGCATCGGGTCGCGGTGCGCATGGTAGGGGGGGTACAGCTCTACGCGGTACCTCGCCTGCTCGGCGCCGAAGCACGCCACGATCGCACGGGGGCCGCACGTCTCGGCGGCGTTCAGTAGCGCGTTGACCGTCCCCAGCAGCGCGTTCACCGGCCGCCCCTCGCCGTCCACGATCGATTTCGGCAGCGCGAAGAACGCGCGGTACAGCAGCCACGGCACGTCGGCGATCAGCAGGGGAAGGGCGATGCCCTTCAGCCTACGACTCGAGGATGCCCCCCGTATATGTCCGATGATCGTTAGTCGGCTCGATGCTCCTGTTCTGGTTGCGAGTTGCTGTTCTGCCCACTGCCGGCTTTGCTGCTCTGGCTACGCCGGTGGGCGCCCCGTGCGAGCCCGGGGCGCCCTACCGGTGTGCTCTACCTATGCGTCAGTCCCTGTCTAGGAGCCGGAGCGATGGTGATGGTGGCCGTGGCCCTTCTCACCGCCTGTGGCGGTCCCGTTCTGGGTCTGGGTGTTGCCCTGCCCGGTGCTGTTGTTGTTCTCCGAGGACGCTTTGGTGTTGGCGTCGTTGGACTGGTTGACGTCACCGCCCTGGGCGTGACCCTGCTTGCCGCCGTTGGCACAGCCGCATGGGTGGCCGTGGCGGCGGCCGTGATCCGAGGACCCCTTCGAGGTCGGTTCGTTCACGTTGGTCTGTTCATTGCTCGCCGAGCTTTCGGCCGACTGGCTCGTCTGGTTGCTGTTGCCGGCCTGCTGGCTCTGCGAGACATCGGACCCACCACCGGAGTGATGACCGTGGTGAGTACCCCGGCAGCCGCATGAGCCGCTGCCGGACTGGCCCCACTGGCCCTGTCCGGAGTCGCCGGAGTGCGAGCAGCCGCACGACCCACCCTGGCCGTGCTCGCCGGAGCCGCCGGTGGCGGTCCCGTTCTGGGTCTGGGTGTTGCCCTGCCCGGTGCTGTTGTTGTTTTCCGAGGACGCCTGGGTGTTGGCGTCGTTGGACTGGTTCACGTCACCGTTGTTCGATCCCGGGCTGTCGATCGCGACGGGGGCGTTGATGTTGGTCTGCTTCGAGCTCGCTTCGCTCGAGGCGGACTGTTCGGTTGTGTTCTGGTTGGTCGCGCTCTGGACCTGCTTGACCAGGCCGCCGAGTGGACCACCTCCTCCTTCGCCCGCGAGCGCGGTGCCCGGGGCCAGCGCGAGCGCGCAGACGCTCGCAGCCATGGCTATGCAATGGCGTTTCATGAATAGCTCCTTTCGAGCTTTCGACTTGATTACCGAAGGCGCGGGATCACGCGATCCGCGGATCCGCGCCGCTGAAAAGCACCCGGCGGAGCTAGCCGGGGCGATCGGGAATCAGGACGAAGGGCGCCAAGCGCCGCGGCTCGCTCGCAAGCCGCAGCCGGCGCGTCGCCCACGGAGCCCCCAACGCCAGGAGGCCCGCAAGAGCAAGCAAGATCGTGAAGGCGGAGCCAGAGGAGCTCGCGCTGGTGGAGACTCCCACTGGAGGGAGCAGCGGGGCCGGCCACGGAGGAGATCCACCTGGCGGCGGTCGGCCATTGTCGTCTGCGACGGCGCTCGCCGACGCTGCTCCGGAAGCGACCCCGAGGCCGCCGGCGGCGAGCGCTGAGGCGCCAGCCAAGAGGCCCGGTGTCGAGAACGAGGCGCTCCCCGGGATGCCGAATCTCGAGGAGGGCTGTGCCCCTATCCGCGACGGCGAGAGGCTGTTGGCGATGTCCCCGGACAAGGTCGGGGCCGCGGGGCCGCGCAACGCCGTCGAACCCCCCGCGCCGCTCGAGACGCCAACTTCGGGGAGCTGCGTCGGGGGCTTCGGGGGCGCCGGGGGAGACGCACCTGTGGGGTAGCCACTTTCGCTTCGCGGGGAAGGGTGGCGGCCGATCGGCGGTTCGGGCGCGTGAACCGGCAAGCCGGGCAAGGATGGGCTCGACGGGATGGGCAGGGAGGCGACGACCCCGTTGACCGCGTGAGCGGCGGAGCTCACCAGCGGTTCGGTCGTCGTCGCTCGTGTCACAGGTGAGGTCGCCCGCTGCAACGCGCTGACGAGCGGGCCAGAGACGCGACCGACCGCCCCCGTCGTCGAGGCCACCTGACTCACGTGCGGCACAGCCCGACCCACCACTCGTGGAAGCGAGGTCGAGGCGCCAGCAACCGTGTGCGCGACCGAGGTGGAGACCCCACCGACTGTGTGCGTGACGGAGGTCAAGGCGCCAGCGACCGTGTGCGTGACGGCGGAGGCAGAGGCGCCAGCGACCGTGTGCGTGACCGCACCCCCGGTCTTGCCAGCCGTGGAGGCCACCGAGCTGGGAGCGGCTTTAACAGTGCTCAGGGCTGTGGCGACCGGGGAGCTGGGGGCCTGAGCGGGGGCGATGGTGGTTGGCTTGGTGGAGGACGCTGCGGATGGGGTGGAGGCCGCGGGCGAGGGGCTCGAAGCGGTCGCGGACAGCTGGTTCGAAGGGGGCGAGGGCTGGTTGACCGGAGCGCTAGTGGACGGGGACGGGCTTGCAGCTTCGACCCCGCTGGTTGCGGTTTCAGCGACGGGCGACGCGGTCTGCCCCGCGAGTTGACCGGCTGCGTTGACGGTTGCGGAGACGGGGTTCGCGGCCAAGGCCGGGCTGCTCCCCGCGAGACAGAGCAGGCAGGCAGGCAGCACCCAACGACTGGCCGTGCGCGTCAGCCCTGAACGGGTATGTCGAGCTTTGCTGAGCATTACGTCGGTTCGAGGAGCTTTTCCGGAACTGTGGCAAAGTACACCCGGCAGGACACAATTTTTTCGCAAATTGCATATTTTTTATTCGATAGAGCCCTCCAAATAAGGGTTATCGAGCTCCGTCGAGCGGGAGCGTCCGTGCCTCTACGGAGGCGTCGTTCCGCCGCCGGGGCCTGCGGTCGGACCGCTGCCGGCGGCTGTGCCGCCTTCGGGGCCGGGCGGTTCGGCTACCGGCCGGGTGCCGGTCGGAGAGGCGGCGCCGGCGGGGGAGGTGGCGCCGGCGGAAGGGTTGGCGCCGGCGGGGGTGGTACCGGCTGGCGCGGGCGCTTCCGGCGCCGGCCCGGCGTAGCGGCTCAGGTCCGGCTCAGGTTGCACGCCGTGGCGGGTGCGTACACTGAAGTACGCCCAGGTGGCGTTCAGTCCCAGGCGGCTCTCCAGTTCGGGGCCGCTCACCTGGGTGCGACCGGCCGAGCCCAGCACGTACGCGGAGACGACCCGCGGCGAGTAGCCCCTGCGCAGCACCTCGATGCCGCGGAAGGAGCCCCGCACGAGGCCGCGCAGGCGCGCCGCCGCCGTGGCGAAGCTCATGCTCACCGTCCAGGTGTGCAACGGACCCTGGTCGTAGGGGTCCCGCACCCCCCGCAGCCACGGCTCCGAGGCGGCGCCCGTGAAGCCGTTCTGCACGCTCTCGGTCGCCCCGCCCGAGCTCGCGAAGTAGTACGTGATCGCGGGCTGCCCGCCGTACGTCACCACCTGCCCCGCCGTCGCGGCCACCGCTTCGTTGGTCCGCGTCGTTTGGGCCTTCGTGCCGAGGTACACCTGCGAGCGCGTGTCGGTGTACACGTCGAAGCGCGCCCCGCCCGCGTGGTCGGTGAGCGCGTACGTGCGGCTCGCCACCGCCTGTGCCTCCAGCGCCGCGAGCGGCCAGCTCGCCGGCATCTCCGCGCCGACCACTCCCCGCACGTACGCTTCCAGGGGGATCGTGCGGACCTTCCCACCGATCAGCACCCGCACCCGCGTCTGCTGGGAGACGGTGCCCAGGGCCGTGCCGGTGTAGTAGTGCGCGAGGATCGCCTGGTAGCCGTACCCGTGCTGCGCGTACCCCAACGCCCCCTCTTGGCTCATCCCCACTCCGTGGCCGTCACCCGCACCCTGGACCACGAGCGTCGGCGACGCCGCCGCGGGCGCGGCGGCGCTCGCGAGTGCGATGGCGGCGAGCAGGATCGCGAGCAGCGGCCGGCGTGGGTGGTGGCGGTGGTAGCTTGGGCGCATGGTAGAAGCCGTCCGCACGCGCGTGGCCGGGAACGGCTGCTCTCTGTTGATCGGCCGGGGACGCGCCGGCCATGAGCCGCAAACGCCCACACCGGCCCTCCACGAGCTGCGAGCGTCCTCACCCGCTCGCCCTCCACTCCCTGCAGCGGGCTGCGCACATGGCCGCTAGCAGCGAGCGGGCCGTGCTGGACGGGGTCCCCACCGAGCTCTACATCGGCGGGCGCTGGCGGGCGGCCACCGGCTCGGGGA
>JBOGYA010000100.1:0-9269 GCA_050696515.1 Solirubrobacteraceae bacterium | reverse complement strand
GCACACGAGGTGCACCTGATAACTCGCGTGGTCGACTACGGGGGGCTGTTCCACGACGACGTGCTCCCTGGCCACGCCTTCGCCCCCTACGACCACCGCAAGTTCCGCCCCGAGGGCTGGGTTCAGGCCGGACGCGAGCGACTCGAGCGGATGCGCCCCTACGCGACCCGCCACGGCCTGACGATGCTGCAGCTCGCCTGCCTGTGGAACCTCGCCCACCCGGCGGTGCACTGCGTGGCCCCCACACTGATCCAGGAGTCCGACCCCGCCGGCAGCGCACAGACCGACAACGGGGCCGCGCCCAGCCCCTCGCGGGCGCGCCCAATCGAGGACAAGCGCGCAGAGCTCGCAGCGGTTGCCGAGCTGTGCTCGAAACCGCAGGCGCGGCTGAGCGACGCCGAGGTCGCCGAGCTGCGCGCGCTCGGCGACAACACCGGCTGCATGGCCCTCAAGGGCGCAAGCCTCCAGCACGAGGGCGCGCCCCAGCCCGACCGCTGGGCGCTCACCGGCGAGCTGGCCAAGCTGGCCGAGCGCTGGCAGATCGCCCCTGAGCGCGACCTCGGCCTGGTCCGCCACTGAGCGGCTGAGCGCCTGGGCGACGTGGAGGTCGTGGACTGCGACCCGCCTCACCAGTGCACCGCGGACGTCGCGGACGCCGCGGCGGCCAGGGGCCGCTCATCTTCATCGGTGTTTGGGGCACGGAAGCCGCTCTTCGGTCGGCACCGTTTCTCCGCTGAGGAACGACAGTTCCACCTTGAGCGGAGCCCCGCCCTTCGGGCACGTCCGGGGCGCGGTCGCGTAGGAGATGAGCCGCTTGCCTTGCTTGAACGCCGCACCGACCGTGAGCTTGAACTGTTCGACCGACGCGTCCGGGGCCCCGGGCACCGTTTCGACCAACGGCACTTCGCCCGTGAACAGCTTGCCGAAGGGGGGGCTGGCGTTGGTGAGGGTCCCCTTTTCGACAATTTCCAGCGAAACGGGCGTGGAGCCGACGACGTAGAAGATGTAGCCCCCGGCGGCGTTGAAGAACCCCTGCAGCGTCGCCCGCTCGTGGATGCGCGTGCCGCCGAAGCTCACGACGCCCATCGCTTCGCCCAACGTGCTGACGAACGACCTCTTGGGGCACCCTGCGGCGCCCTTGGTCAGGAGAATCGCTTCCGTGCAGGTCGCGAACCCCTGCGTGTGCACCGTTACGCCGGCGGGCGTGTAGACCTTGATCTGCGTGAGCGGTGAGGGGGAGCCCCAGTATTCGATCCCACTGATCGTGTCTTCCAATTCCAGCGCCGCGGGGGCGCCGAGGATCGCGCCGGTCCCGGGGTAGGTCGCGCTGTGGGGGTTGCTCAGGTCGATCGGGATCGGCACGGCCGCTGCTTTGAGCGTGACCACGGGCCTTGCCGACGCAACGCCCGGTACGCCGGCCAGCAGTCCCACGACACAGATCCAGAGTCCGAGCAGGGCCCCGGACGTGAGGAGAACCACCCGAATGCGCGACCCGTGAGGCACGGCGGAGCTCCTGGGGCGCGACGCGGCGCGACGCGGCGAACGACGGGTGGGACACAGCATGACGACACCTCCCCTTGAACAGTACATCTTGGATAGTACATCTCATACGGTATCATAAAATCGTTCTACCGGAAGAGACGGATATGCTGCCCGCGATGTCCTCGCCACCACGCCTCAGCGAGACCTCCTTCATCGTGCTCGGCCTGCTGGAGCTCGTCCAACCCGCCACCCCCTACGACCTGAAGCGGCTGGCCCACCACAGCACGATGAATTTCTGGGCCGTCCCCCACGCCCAGCTGTACTCCGAGTGCGCCCGGCTCGCCAAGGAGGGCCTGCTCAGCGAGGAGCGGGAACAGGCCGGGCGGCGCCGGCGCATCTACAGCCTCACGGAGTCGGGGCGCCAGGCGCTCGCAACGTGGCGCTCCGAGCCGATCGGCACATGGGCGGAACCACGCGACCTCGGCCTCCTCAAGCTGTTCTTCGGAGCCGACCCGACCACGCTCGCCGCCAGCCAGTTGCCAACCCACGAAGAGCGGTTGAAGAGCTACGAAGAGCTGTGCGATCTCGCGCGCCTCGCGCCCGAGACACCCCGCGGTCCACTGCTCGCGCTGGAAGCCGGCATCGGGCACGAGCGGGAGTACGTCCGTTTCTGGAAGCGCCTGGTCGACGAACGGGCGAAATAGGCATCCACGCACTGCGGGGCCCGCACTGCGAACGCCGCCGGCGACCGCTCATCCAAAAAAACTCCGACGGGACCGCGCCCGCAGAGCAGGTTTACTTCCCGGTGAACCGCGGCGCCCGTTTGCCCAGGAACGCCGCGATGCCCTCCTTCGCGTCGGCGCTGGCGAAGACCGTGGCGAACGCGCGCTGCTCCGCCTCGATGCCCTCGTCGAGGTCGCCGGCCGCGGAGACGCGCTTGATCTGCTCCAGCGCCAGCGGCGCCTGAGCGGCGAGCTTGCGCGCCCACGCGAGGGCGGTGTCGAGCAGTTCGTGGTCGTCCACCACCGCGCTCGCGAGGCCGTACTCGTAGGCCTCCTCGGCCCCCATCGGGTCGCCCACGAGGTTCATCTCCAGGGCCTTGCTCTGGCCGACGAGGCGCGGGAGGCGCTGGGTGCCGCCGAAGCCGGGGATGATCCCCAGCTTGATCTCCGGCTGGCCGAACAGCGCCGAGCGCGCGGCGATCCGCACGTCGCAGGACATCGCCAGCTCGCACCCGCCGCCGTAAGCGAGGCCGTTGACCGCCGCGATCGTCGCGATGCCTTCGCTGCCGAGCTCGCGGAAGAGCGCGTGGGCCAGGCGGATCAGCGCCTCGCCCGCCGCCGCGTCCATCGTGGTGAACGCCTTGATGTCCGCGCCCGCGCTGTAGAGGAAGGGGTTCGAGGAAGCGACCACCAGCGCGCGCACGCCGGCGCTCTTGGCCTGCTCCCAGACCTTGCCGAGGTCCTCGATCACCGCGGGGGCGATCGAGTTCATCTGGCCGTTGGCCAACCATGCGATCGCCACGCCGTCCTCCCGCGTCTCCAACTTGACCACCTCGCCGGGCTGCTCAGAGTCAGGCTGCGGGTAGGCGTAGAAGCCCTGGCCGCTCTTCTGGCCGAGGCGGCCCTGCGCGACCAGGCGGCGCAGGATGCGGGGCGGCGCGAAGCGCTCCCCGTGGCGCTCCTGCGCGGCCTCCAGGCGCTCGAGGATCGTGTCGAGGCCCTCCACGTCGGCCTTCATGAACGGCGGCATCAACCCCCGCCGCGGGTCGAGGCCCGCGCCCGCCATCAACCCGAAGTCGATGTCGCGGTGCACCGCCACGCCCTCTTCCAGCACCATGCACGCCTCCACGAACGTCTTCAGCGTCAGCAGCTCCACGAGCTCCTGCACGTCCGGCTCGCCTTCGCCCTCCAGGTTGGGCTCCCCCTGCGGGGTGTAGAAGCCGTCGCCCCCCGTCTTCGCGCCGAGCTTGCCCTGGGCTACGAGCTTCTGCATCCCCTTCGGCACGTAGAAGCGCTCCGGGCCGTATGCGTCAGCGAGGTGCTCGGCGACGTGCAGCACGGTGTCGAGGCCCAGCAGGTTCACCAGGAAGTACGGGCCCATCGGCACCACGTTCGCCGCGCCCACCCCCTCGTCGATCAGCTTGATCGAGAGGCCCTGCTCCTCCTGCGCGCGCCAGATCTCCGAGGTCCCCGCGTTGAGGATCCGGTTGACCACGAACCCCGGCACCTCCGCGCACGTGATCGGCTGCTTGCGGATCGCCTGCGCGAACGTCACCGCCGCGGTGACCGTCTCCGGCGAGGTCTCGTCGCCTTCCACGACCTCGATCAGCGGCATCACCGAGGCGGGGTAGAAGTAGTGGAAGCCCACTACCTTGTCCGCTCGCAGCGTCGCTTCGCCGATCTCGGTGATCGACAGCGAGGAGGTGTTCGAGGCGAGGATCGCGTGGCCCGGGGTCGCCGCGTCCAGCTCCGCGAACACCGCCTGCTTGATCTCCATCCGCTCCGGCACCGCCTCGATCACGAAGTCCACGTCGCCGAAGCCCGCGTAGGAGGTCGTCCCCTCGATCCGCCCCACGATCTCGGCGATCTGCGCCTCGCCCTGCTCGGCGGTGAGCTTGCCCCGCTCGACCAGCTTGCCCACCTGGCCCGCCGTCACGTTGCGGGCCTCCTCCAGGCCGGCCTGCACGAGCTGCTCGTCGATGTCCTTCAGCACCACCGAGACCCCCGCGGCGGCGACCGTCTGCGCGATCTGCCCCCCCATCGTCCCCGCGCCCACCACCGCTGCCTTGAACACGAACATCTACCGGCCTCCTCGCCGCTCGGGATTGCTCTCGTCGCTTCGGTCGCCGCAGCCTAACCGACCCCACCCTCCCGCGCACGAGCGCATCCTCCGGCCGGCGCCGGTGTTTGCACTTGCGAGGGGATGCCACCGTTCAGAAAGGCAGGTGTTCACGATGAGGACCACACAGAGATCATCAGCGTCGATTCTCACCCCGGCGGCGGCCCTCGCAGTGGCCCTCGTCTCGCTCATGCTGCTCGCGCTGCCCGTGGCCGCACAGGCGGTCCTCCTGCGGCCCAGGGTCTCCACCGGCGCCGCGGTAGCGGTGAGCTACGGCTCGGCGACCTTCACTGGCTCGATCGACCCGCGCGGGAGCAACACCTCCTACTACTTCCAGTACGGGCCCACCCGCGCCTTCGGCGCGCAGACCCCGGTCGCGAGCGCCGGCGCCGGGCTGAGCACCGTGCGGGTCACCTTCCCCGTCGGCGGGCTGCAGCCGATCACCACCTACTTCTTCCGCCTCGTCGCCGTCAACGCGGTCGGTGCCGCCACGGGCGGCGAGCGGGCCTTCAGAACCGTCAAGGTGCCGCTCTCGCTGGCGATTCTCGCGGCGCCCAATCCCACCCTCTACGGGGGCGTGGTCACGATCCAGGGGACCCTCTCAGGCACCGGCAACGGCGGCGTCCCGGTGCGGCTGCAGGCCAACCCCTTCCCCTACACCCAGGGCTTCGCCGACACCGGCAACCCCGAGCTCACGACGGCCGCCGGCGGCTTCTCGTTTCCGTTCGTGGGCCTCACCCAGGCGACCCAGTTCCGGGTTGTAACGAGCACCAGGGTCCCCGTGGTGAGCCCCGTGGCGGTCGAGGGCGTGGCGGTGCGCGTCGAAGCCCACGTCGGCCGCACCCACCGCCGCCACCACGCGCGCATCTACGGCACCGTGACCCCCGCGGTGAACGGCATGGAAGTCGCGATCATGCGCATCACCGGTGGGCGCAACACGCTGGTCGCCGGCACGATCCTGCGGCCCCGCAACGGCACCACCTCGCGCTTCAGCCGCGTGGTCCGTGTCCGGCACGGCGCGGTCTACAGAGTGTTCGTGAAGGTCACCAACGGCGCCCAGACCTCCAACTACAGCGAGCCTCTGTTCATCCGCTAAGCGGCGACCGTCTCCGCGGCCTCGATGCGGCGCGGCAGCAGCGTCTCGCGCGCGATCACCAAGCGCTGGATCTGCGAGGTGCCCTCGTAGAGCTGCATGATCTTCGCGTCGCGGAACAGCTTCTCGACGGGGTAGTCCTTGATGAAGCCGTAGCCGCCGTAGATCTGCACGGCGTCGGTGGCGACTTTCATCGCGGTGTCGGCCGCGAAGCGCTTGGCGTGCGATGAGACCAGCGTGTTGCGTTCGCCGTTGTCGAGCATCGCGGCCGACTTCCACGTCAGCAGGCGCGCCGCTTCGACGTCGGTGGCCATGTCGGCGATCATGAACTGCACCCCCTGGTGCATCGCGATCGGCACGCCGAACTGCACGCGCTCCTTGGAGTACTCGGTGGCGAACTCGAACGCCGCGCGCGCGATCCCGGTCGCCATCGCCGCCACGCCCGGGCGGGTGCGGTCGAGCGTCATCATCGCGAGCTTGAAGCCATGGTTCTCCTCGCCGAGCAGGTTCTCGGCGGGGACCTCGACGTCGTTGAAGCTGATCGTCGCGGTGTTGGAGGCGCGCTGGCCGAGCTTGTCCTCCTTCTTGTCGACGACGACGCCCCACTCGCGCTCGACCACGAACGCGGAGATGCCGCGGTGGCCGGCCTCCTTGTCGGTCTTCGCGTAGACGGTGTAGTAGTCGGCGTGGCCGCCGTTGGTGATGAAGCACTTGGAGCCGTTGAGCACGTACTTGTCGCCCTGTTTGACGGCGCTCGTGCGCATCCCCGACACGTCCGAGCCGGCGTCGGGCTCGGTCAGGCAGAAGGACACCAGCTTCAGCTCCTCGGTGACCGCGCCCAGGTACTTCTTCTTGACCTCCTCCGTCCCGCCGAGCACGATCGGGGCGGTCGCCAGGCCGTTGCAGCCGAGCGAGGTCTGGATCCCCGAGCAGCCCCACGAGAGCTCCTCCTCGATCAGGCACCCGTCGAGGTAGCCGAGGCCGGGGCCGCCGTACTCCTCGGGGACGTGGGTGTTCATCAGCCCCACCTCCCACGCCTTCTGCAGAATCTCCTGCGGCCACGTGCCGTCCTTGTCGTACTCCCAGGCGACCGGGCGGATCTCCTTCTCGGCGAAGTCGTGCGCCAGCTCGCGCAGGTTCTTCTGCTCGTCGGTGAGCGTGAAATCAACCATGTCTGTCAGTGGGCTCCTCGGGCTGGCGCGGTGCGCACCGCCCGGGTGGGCAGGCCGCGGCTCCGCGCGGGATAGATTGACTGGTCAGTCAACGCTGGCCGCCCAAGAGCGTAGCGAAGCGCAGGCCGATGAGCAACAATCAATCGATGCAGGCCGCCTTCCCCGTGGTGCTGTTCGGCTCGATCGGGCTGTTCGTCGTGGTCGGCGTGCTCTCGATGCTGACCCGCAACAACCTTCACGACCAGATCGGCCAGGGCGGCCTCTCCCTGGGCGAGGACCCATTCGGCGGCGGCGCGGGCGGGATCGGTGCGACGGACGGATATGGCGGGCTGGACGGCTGGGACGGTGGGGAGGGGTCCCAGGCCCGCGCCGAGCGGGAGCTCGAGATCCGCCAGATGCTCACGGCCCGCAGCGACCGCCTCGTGCGCCAGGGCCAGCCGCCGCTGGACATCGACGCAGAGCTCGCACGGCTCGAGCGGACCGATGAGCTGGCCCCGCCCGGAGCCGCCTCCCACAACTCCGCCCTGACCGACGAGGTGCGCCAGCTCGTGCACGCCCGCAACGAACGCCGCCGGCGACAGGGCCTCGACGCGCTGGACGTCGAGGCCGAGGTGCAGCGAACGCTCGCCGAGCTGGACCCGCAGTGAAGAGGCTCGTCTGTGGGTTGCTGCTCTGCGCCCTCGCGCTCGCCGGGGTGGGCGGGCTCCCCATCGCCTCCGCGGCGGCGCGTGGGCCAACGGTGTACGGCACGCTGCAGAGCCTGCAGCGCAGCGGCGCGTTGAGCGCGGAAGCGTACGGAGAAGACGCCTCCACGTACACCGCCGCGCTGCGCGCCGTCAAGAAGCTCAGCGGCACCCGCCGCGCCGAGCTCGGGAGCGTGATCGCCAACGTGCAGCAGATCGCCGCCGCCGGCGAGCTGATCCCCTCGCGGGCGCCCGCGCTGTTCCTCACGCTCGAACGCAACGTGCAGTGGTGGACGACCGAGCCGCTGCTCTCCGCCGACCAGCGCGTGAGCTTCCCCGAAAGCCGCCTGGTGTGGGAGTACTACCCCGGCCAGGGCATCGAGATCCAATGGCTGGCGACCTTCGGGGAGGCCAACGGCTACTACCTGGAGGGGCACGAGAACACCCAGTTGCGCGAAGTCCTCGAAGAAGCGATCCCGCTCGCCACCCAACGCGCGGGCGGCATCGCCTGGGAGTACTTCTTCCACTTCGACGGCGGCGCGCCGCCGTGGACCAGCGGCCTCTCCCAGGGGACCGCGCTACAGGCACTCGCACGCGCGTACTCGCGCCTGAAAGAACCCGCCTTCCTGAGCGCCGCCAAACAGGCGCTCGGCATCTTCCAGACTCCGCCGCCCGCGGGCGTGCGCGTGGCGACCCCGGCGGGCGCGCACTACCTGGAGTACACCTACGCCCCCCGTGAGCGCATCCTCAACGGCTTCATCCAAGCCGTCACCGGGCTCTACGACTACACCCAGCTGACCGGCGACCCGCTCGGCCTGAAGCTCTTCGAAGCCGGCGACGCCGAGGCGCGCGCCGAGGTCCCCCACTACGACACCGGCGCCTGGTCGCTGTACGACCAGCACTCCGAATCGAACCTCAACTACCACGAACTGCTCACCACGTTCTTACAGAACCTCTGCCAGCGCACCGCTCAAGGCCCGCCCGCCCCACTCACCCCGCCGACCGCCCCGCCCGCCCCGGTCGCGCCGATCCCCGGCGACGCGATCTACTGCACGACCGCGCAGCGCTTCACCACGGATCTGCACACCCCGCCCGCGATCGCGCTGCTGAGCCACACGCTGCGCGAGGGCGTGCGCGCGGGGGTACAGCTGTCGCTCGCGAAGATCGCCACGGTCAGCCTGACGATTCGCCGGGGCACCAGGGTGGTGTGGACCAACAGCGCGCTCGTGGAACGCGGCAAGCCGCGACTGCTGTGGGTAACGCCCAAGCAGGGGGGCGCGTACTCGGTGAGCATCCACGCGGTGGACCTCGCGGGCAACAGCACCACCGCGAGCGGGGCGATCGTGCTCGGCGCTCCCACACGCGCCAGGCACCGCTGAGCGCCAGGGGGGCGCACCGTACAATCGATGTGTGCCGAGCGAAGCGCGCAGCATCCGTGGCGGCGCCGACCCGGAGCGCCGCTCCACGGGCTCGGGGATCGTGCACGCCTGGGGCGCCCTCGATCGCGACCGGCGACTGGCGGCGCTCGCGGCGATGGCTCTGTTCGCCACGATGTTCCTGCCGTGGTACCAGCAAAACGCGGTGGTGAGCGCGGCCAAGACCGCCCCACTGGTAAGCCGCAACCTCGATGCGTTCGCGGTCTTTTCGTTCGTCGAGGCCGCCGTGCTGCTGGTAGCGATGGCGGTGCTCTTCCTGTTGTTCGCGCGCGCCGAGGGGCGGAGCTTCCAGCTCCCCGGCGGCGACGGTACAGTCGTGCTCGCGGCAGGGCTGTGGAGCGCGCTGCTGCTCGTGCTGCGCCTGTTTGACAAGCCCGGAGTCACCCAGCACGGCGTCGCCGCCAACGTCGGGGTGCAGTGGGGGATCTTCTTCGCGCTGGCCGCCGCCGGCCTGCTCGCCTATGCCGGCTCGCGGATGCGCTCGGCACAGCGGCCCGCGCCTCCGCTGGTGCGCCGCGACCGGCCACCGCGCTATCCGCCCCCGCCCCCGCCGCCCGAGGAG
>JBOGYA010000099.1:0-9310 GCA_050696515.1 Solirubrobacteraceae bacterium | reverse complement strand
TCACAGCCGTGCGCGCGACGCGCGCGCGGTGCGCCACCACTACGACGTTTCCAACGACTTCTTCGAGCTGTTCCTCGACTCCTCGATGACCTACAGCTGCGCGGTGTTCTCGCGCGGCGCCGCCACACTGGAGGATGCCCAGCTGGCCAAGCGCGAGCTGGTGTGCACGAAGCTCGCCCTGCGGGAAGGCGAGCGCCTGCTGGACGTGGGCTGCGGGTGGGGCAGCTTCGTGCTGCACGCCGCCGCCCGCCACGGCGTGTCCGCGGTGGGGATCACGCTCTCGCCCAACCAGGCGGAGCTCGCGCGCCGGAGGGTCGCGGAGGCGGGCCTGGGGGACCGGGTGGAGATCCGCTTGTGCGACTACCGCGACCTCGGCGGCGAGCGCTTCGACGCGATCGCGAGCATCGGCATGGTCGAGCACGTGGGGGCCAGCAAAATCGACGCCTACGCCGCCCAGCTCGCGGGCCTGCTCGACCCAGGGGGACGCCTGCTCAACCACGGCATCGCGCGCCTGCGCCACGGCGACCCCGAGGCGGGCCCCTTCTCCGAGCGCTACGTCTTCCCCGACGCCGCTCCGCTGCACCTCTCGCGCGTGTTGGGGGCGCTGGAGCGCGCGGGCATCGAGCCCACACACGTGGAGGGCTTCCGCCAGGACTACGTCGACACGCTGAGCGAGTGGATCGTGCGCCTGGACGCCAACCGCGCGCAGGCCGAACGGCTCGCGGGCGGCGAGCGCGTGCGCGTGTGGCGCCTGTACCTGCGCGCGGCCCGCAACGGCTTCGCCACCGGGTTCACCTCGATCTTCCAAATATTGGGTGCCCGCCCATCCCGGCGCGCGTAGCCGGCGGACCAAGCGAGCAAAACGTCCCAAGCGCCGCGTAGCCTCGGGCGGCGTGACGATTGAACGCTTCGTCTGGACGATCCACGCCGAGGAACGGCGCACCCAGCGACTACTCGACCGCTCTGAGCTAGAGCGCGCGATCCGCGACGGCCACACTGACCGCGAGATCAATCGCGGAGATGCGGATTGGCGGATCTACGGCCTGCTGATCGACGGGCGACGCTTCGTTGCTGTCTACGACCACCCCCACGGGGCTGACCACACCGCGGTGCGGATTGTCAGCGTATGGGACTTCTAAAACGAATCGCGAAGGAGTACCCTGGAGGACATCATGGAGTTGCACTTGCACTATGACCCTGAAGTCGATATCGCGCTGATCTCCTTCGAAAAAGGGCGCGCCATCAGTGAGGAGCACTCCTGGGGCCTGATCGATCGCGACCCTGACGACGGCCATCTAATGGGCTTCGAGATATGGGGGGCATCGAAGATCCTTCCCCCCGAGTTGATCGCCGCGCTGCCCAGGTCGGGCAAGCACAACGTTGCCGCCTGACTCCCCTACGTCAACGACGCCATCACGTGCTTCACCACGGTGTAGTCCTCCAGCGAGTACACACTGAGATCCTTGCCGTACCCGGACTCCTTGAAGCCGCCGTGGGGCATCTCAGAGACGAGCGGGATGTGGTCGTTGATCCACACGCAGCCGAAGCGCAGCGCCTTGGAGACCCGTAGGGCGCGGGCCACGTCGCGGGTCCACACCGAGGAGGCGAGGCCGTAGCGGGTGGCGTTGGCCCACTCGATCGCCTGAGCCTCGTCGGAGAAGCGCTGGACGGTGATGACGGGGCCGAAGATCTCGCGCTGGATCAGCTCGTCGTCCTGCCTTGGCCCCGCGATGACGGTGGGCTCCAGGTAGAAGCCGGGGCGCAGGGGGGCGACGCCGCCGGTGACGATCTCCGCGTGCGCGGGGCGGCGCTCCAGGAAGCCCTCCACGCGCTCGCGCTGGCGGGCGGAGTTGAGCGGGCCGAGCGTCGTGTCGGGGGCGAGGGTGTCGCCGATCACGAGGCCCTCCGCCTGCTCGGCCAGGCCGCTCACCACCTCGTCGTAGACGCCCTGCGCGGCGAGCACGCGGGTGGCCGCGGTGCAGTCCTGGCCGGCGTTGTAGTAGCCGGTGCCCGCGATCGTCTCCATCGCGGCGTCCATGCTCACGTCGTCGAACACGATCACCGGGGCCTTGCCGCCGAGCTCCAGGTGCACGCGCTTGAGCGAGTCGGCCGCGGTGCGCGCGATGTGCTTGCCGGTCTCCACCGAGCCGGTCAGCGAGACCATGTCCACCTCGGGGTGGGCAATCAGCGCCTGCCCGGTCGGCTCGCCGCGGCCGGTGACGACGTTGAGCACGCCCTTGGGGAGGTGCTCGGCGGCGAGCTCCGCGAGGCGCACAGTGGTGATCGGGGTCGTCTCGGCGGGCTTCAGCACGATCGTGCAGCCGGCCGCGAGTGCCGGGCCGATCTTCCAGATCGCCATCATCAGCGGGTAGTTCCAGGGGGTGATCTGTCCCACGACCCCCACCGGTTCGCGGCGGGTGAAGGAGGTGTAGCCCTCCATGTACTCGCCCGCGGCGCGGCCCTCCGTGCAGCGGGCGGCGCCGGCGAAGAAGCGCAGGTTGTCGGCCATCACGGGGAGCTCGTCGCGCGCGACCGCGGTCAGCGGCTTGCCGGCGTTCAGCGCCTCCGAGCGCGCGATCTCCTCGGCGTGCTCCTCGATCGTGTCCGCGAGCCCCAGCAGCGCTGTGGCCCGTTCGGCGGGCGTCGTCTGCGACCAGCCCGCGAACGCGCGGCGGGCGGCGCGCACCGCGCGGTCCACGTCCTGCGCGGTGGAGTTGTGGGCGCGCGCGAGCTGCTCGCCGGTGGCGGGGTTGAGGATCGCTTCGGTCTCGCCGTCGGAGGGGGCCCGCTCGCCGTCGATGAAGTTGCTCAGGGTTCGGGTGTCTGTGGCCATCTTGACCTCTCCTTAGCGTGTTAGACAGGGTCGGCGAGCGCCTCGACCACGGCGGGGTGCGTGATCTCGCCGTCGCGCACGTTCAGCCCGAGGCGCAGGCCGGGGTCGCGTTCGAGCGCCTCCTGGACGCCGTGGTCGGCGAGCGCGATCACGTAGGGCAGCGTGGCGTTGGTGAGCGCGTACGTCGAGGTGATCGGCACGGCGCCCGGCATGTTCGCCACGCAGTAGTGGGTGATGCCGTCCACCTCGAAGGTCGGGTCGGAGTGGGTGGTGGGGTGCGAGGTCTCAAAGCACCCTCCCTGGTCGATCGAGACGTCGACCAGCACCGCATGGCGGCGCATCAGCCCGAGCTGCTCGCGCGAGATGACGTGCGGGGCGCGGCCGCCGTGGATCAGCACCGCGCCGATCACGAGGTCGGCCGCGGGCAGCAGCTCCTCGATCGCCAGCGTCGAGGAGTACACCGTGGAGGCGCGGCCGCCGAAGGCGACTTCGAGCTCGCGCAGGCGGTCGATCGAGCGGTCGAGCACGAACACGTCGGCCTGCATCCCGATCGCGATGATCGCGGCGTTCATGCCCACCACCCCGCCGCCGATCACGAGCACCGTGGCGGCCGCCACGCCGGGCACGCCGCCGAGCAGGATGCCGCGGCCGCCGAGCGGCTTCTCGAGCATGAACGCCCCCGCCTGCGTGGCGAGCTTGCCCGCGACCTCGCTCATCGGCGCCAGTAGCGGCAGGTTGCCGCGCGCGTCCTCGACGGTCTCGTACGCGATGCACGTCGCACCCGAGGCCTGTAGGCCCCGGGTCAGGCTGGGCTCGGCCGCGAGGTGCAGGTAGGTGAAGAGCGTCTGCCCCTCTCTCAGCAGCGCCACCTCCCCGGGCTGGGGCTCCTTCACCTTCAGCACCATCTCCGCCTCCGCGAACACCGTGCGCGCGTCTGGCGCGATCCGCGCGCCCTGCGCGACGAAGCTCGCATCCTCGAAGGCGCTGCCCTCCCCCGCGCCGGTCTGCACGATCACCTCGTGGCCGCGCGCCGTCAGCTCGCGCACGCCCGCGGGGGTGATCGCCACGCGGTACTCGTCCAGCTTGATCTCACTGGGAACGCCGATTCTCATTGTGACCTCCGGGCTCGCAGGGGCTCGTCCAGCTCGATCTCTGTAGGTACCACAATCCTCACCGCGACCGCCTCTCAGTCACCGCGGACACGGCCCACATCCAACCACCGCCGCCGCGCCTGCACACGCCTTCAGATTCACACAAACTACGCCGTCCCCCGACCCCCCTTGTGGGGGTCCCATTAAAAAAATAATCCCGACCCTCACCTTGCAAGCTCCCGTCCCCGCAATGCCAGCCAGAACTCGATGCGGTCGCGCGCGTGGGAGAAGTCGCGGCCCGTCAGCTGTTCCACCCGGCGGATGCGGTAGCGCAGCGTGTGGCGGTGGCAGTACAGCGCGTTCGCCGCCTTCTCCCAGTGGCCGTTGTGCTCGATGAACACGTCCAGCGAGCGCAGCAGCTCGTCGCCGTACTCGCCCTCCCCCGCTTCCACCGGGCCCAACACCCCGCGGCAGTAGGAGAGCAGCGCGTCGTCGTCCTGCAGGGAGAGCAAGAGCTGGAAGGCGCCGAGGTCCGCGTATGAGGCCACCACCTCCGCGCTGCCGCCGTTCTGCAGGCGCACCGCCTCCAGTGCGCAGCGCGCCTCGTGGAAGCTCAGCCGCAGCGACTGCGTGGGGGCCACGCGACTCGCGCTCGCGCGCACCTCCCCGCTGACGCGGGCGGCCAGCTCCGTGCGGATCCTGTGGGCGAGCGCGATCGGGTCCAGCTCGCCGGACGGCGGGGAGGGGGGTGAGGAGGCCCCCCCGTTCAACCCCAGGGTGGGCTGGGCGGACGGGGTGAGTGGGATGGGTGGGGTTCCATCGACCACCGCGCACAACAGGCCCGCGCGGATCGCCACCAGGCTGCCGGCGGGAGCTTCGATGCCCGCCCTCCCCGGCGCCTCCGCTTTCGAGTCCCCGCGCGCCAGCATCCGCTCCACCAGCGGCGCCGCCACCGCGGGGTCGGGCGGCGCGAACGCCAGCACCGCCGCGCGCTCGCCGATGCCGAACGGGCGCAGCCGCGCCTGCAGCTCCTCCGGGTACAAGCGGCCCGTCAGCGCCTCCGCCAGCACGTCCCCCGCCATGCTGCGCTGGAGCATTTCGTAGCGCTCGTCCAGCAGCTGCGCGAACGCCCGCTCGGTGATCGCGATGAACGGCAGCTCGTAGGGGACCTCGAACAGCGGGAAGGCCCGTTTGCGCGCCTCGTCGGCGAGGGCGGCCGGGAGGCGCTTGTGGGCGAAGCCCGTCCCGAACCCCAGCCCCGCGATCTCGTGCTCGGCCAGGCGCGCGACCAGCTCCCGCTGCGCCTTTGCGCCCTCGAGCTGCAGGCCGGTCGTGAGCAGCAGCTCGCCCCCGCGCAGCCACGGCGTGGGGTCCACCAGCTCGGTCGAGTGCACCCACCGTACGTGCGCTTTCGCGGCCTCCTGCCCGCTGAGCAGCTCCAGGCCCAGCTCCTTGACGAGTCCCTCGACGGTCAACATCAGTGCCGCACGACCCGCTCCCACGCCTCGCTCAACACGGGGCGCAGAATCGCCTCGATCTCCTCGAACTGCTTCGGGCCGGCAACCAGGGGCGGCGAGAGCTGGACGATCGGCTCGCCGCGGTCGTCGGTACGGCAGATCAGCCCGCGGCGGTACAGCTCACCGGAGAGGAACCCCCGCAGCAGCTCCTCGGCCTCGGCGTCGTCGAAGGTCTGCTTGGTCTCCTTGTCCTTGACCAGCTCGATCGCATGGAAGTAGCCCGCGCCGCGCACGTCGCCCACGATCGGCAGGTCGCGCAGGCTCTCGAGCATCGCCCGGAAGGCGCCTTCGTGGTCGAGCACGCGCTCGCACAGCCGCTCGCGCTCGATCACGTCGATGTTCGCCAGCGCCACGGCGCACGCCATCGGGTGCCCGCCGAAGGTGAAGCCGTGGTTGAAGATCGCGTCCCCGTGCAGGAACGGCTCGATCACGCGATCCGAGGCGATCACCGCGCCCAGCGGCGCGTACGCGGAGGTGATGCCCTTCGCGGTGGTGACGACGTCCGGCGCGTAGCCATAGCGCTCGCACCCGAACCAGTGGCCGAGGCGCCCCCACGCGCAGATCACCTCGTCGGAGATCAGCAGCACCCCGTGGCGGTCGCAGACCTCGCGCACCCGCTGGAAGTACCCCTCCTGGGGGACGAAGCAGCCGCCGCCGTTCTGCACCGGCTCAAGGATCACCGCCGCGACGGTGTGCGGACCCTCGAAGGCGATCGCCTCCTCGATCGCCTCCGCGGCCCACAGCGGATCGCGGTCTTCTTTCCAGCGGTACGAGTTGGTGTTGGCCACGTGGTGGCCGCCGGGCGTGAGCGGCTCGAACGGCTCGCGCAGCGGCGGCAGGCCGGTGGCCGTCAGCGCGCCCATCGAGGTGCCGTGGTAGGCGAGGCGACGGGAGATGAGCTTGTGCCTGCGGGGCTCTCCGCGGGCGGCGTGGTATGCCTTCGCGAGCTTCCACGCCGACTCCACCGCCTCCGAGCCCCCGGAGGTGAAGAACACGCGGTTGAGGTCCCCGGGGGCGAGCTCCGCGATGCGCGCCGCCAGCTCGATCGAGCGGGGGTGGGCGTAGCTCCAGTTGGTGTAGAAGCCCAACTCCGCCGCCTGCCTGGCCGCGGCCTCGCCCAGCTCCGCGCGGCCGTGGCCGATGTTCACGCAGTACAGCGCCGAGAGCCCGTCGAGATAGCGCTTGCCGTGCTCGTCGTACACGTAGCACCCCTCGCCCCGCACGATCACCGGGACCTCGTGGTCCGCATAGGCCCCCATGCGCGTGAAGTGCATCCACAGGTGGCGCTTGGCCAGCTCCTGGAGGTCCGCCCCTCCGGCGGCCGCCGGGACGGGCTCGGCCGCCGTGGTCGGTTCGCTCAGGTGGGTCGCCATCGTGCTGTCTCCTCTGACTGGAAAGAGGGGTCCGGCTTGCCGGCCCGCGGCCGCCTGCGCAACCCTCTAGTCGGAACTCCATTCGGTGTCGATAGACACTACGCACAACAGTACTCCGCCCCTTGGCATGTATCAATGCGCCACCAGTTCAAGAGCGGTTGGCCTTGTTGTACCAAACGTATAAAACAATCGCCAAAGTTTGGGAGTTGCGCACCTTGTGTCGCTCCCGATCCGGTCGTAGCGTTTGCCACAACCGCCCGTTGTCCGGGGGAGGCGAAAGGAGACGAAATGGCCACTGTGAGCGTTGCGGCATCCGGTGCACCCGACCCCTCGGGGGTGATGGACAAGGGCCTGAAAAAAAACGCGATCGGCTATGTCTCGAACATCGTGATCGGCGTCGCCTCGACGGCGCCCGCCTACTCGCTGGCCGCGACGCTGGGGTTCATCGTCGTGGTCAAGGGCGTCGGCGTGCACGCCCCCGCGGTGATGCTCGTGGCGTTCATCCCGATGCTGCTGGTCGCCTCCGCCTACAAATACTTCAACCGCGCCGACCCCGACGCGGGCACCACGTTCGCGTGGACCACGCGCACGTTCGGGCCCTCCACGGGCTGGCTGAACGGCTGGGCGATCTTCCTCTCCGACGTGATCGTGATGGCCTCGCTGGCCGACATCGCGGCGATCTACACCTTCCAGCTCTTCGGCTTCAGCGAACTCGGCGAATCCAAAGCGGCAATCATCATCGGCGCGGTCGCGTGGATCGCGATCATGACGTGGATCTGCTACCGCGGCATCGAGCTCTCCGCGCGCATCCAGCAGGTGCTGCTGAGCGCCGAGGTGCTGATTCTCGGTGTGTTTGCGGTCGTGGCCTTCGTCAAGGTCTACGGCAGCCATCCCCCGGCCGGCTCGATCAAGCCCTCGCTCGATTGGCTCAACCCGTTCGCGATGAACTTTGGCGACCTCGTCGTCGCGCTGCTGCTCGCGGTCTTCATCTACTGGGGCTGGGACTCCGGCGTAGCGGTCAACGAGGAGTCCGAGGACCCGGCCGAGGGTCCGGGCAAGGCCGCGGTCATGTCCACGATCCTGCTCGTGCTGATCTACGTCGTCGTCTCGGCGGCCGCCCAGGCCTTCCACGGGGTCGGCTTCCTCTCCAACGAAGCCAACCAGGAAGACATCCTCAAGGCGCTCGGCACAGGCGTGCTCGGGGAACCGCTGGACAAGCTGCTGATCGTCGCGGTACTCACCTCGGCGTCGGCCTCGACGCAGACGACGATCCTGCCGACCGCCCGCACGACCCTCTCGATGGCACACTGGAAAGCGGTCACCAGCCTGCTCGCCCGCGTCCACAAACGCTACCTCACGCCGACCGTCTCGACGCTCGGCTTCGGCGCGCTGTCGATCATGATCACGATCGCCCTGCTACTGCTCTCCGAAAGCGTGCTGGTGGACTCGCTCACCGCGATCGGCTTCCCGATCTGCTTCTACTACGGCTTCACCGGCGTGGCCTGCGCCTGGTACTTCCGTCACGAGCTGCGGGAGAGCACGCGCAACCTGCTGTTGATGGGCGTCGGCCCGGTCCTGGGCGGCCTGATGCTGTTCGGCATCGGCGTCAAGGCGGCGGTCTACTACGGACACACCTACAACGTCGAATCCAAGCCGATCCTCGGCATCACCCTGCCGCTATGGATGGGCATCGGCGGGATGCTGCTCGGCGCCGTCATCATGCTCCTCTCGCGGCCGTACTTCAAAGAGTTCTTCTCGCGCAAGACCGAAACCGCGCGGCCGGGGCTGCTCGACCAGCCGCCGCCGACCGGGCCCGTGCCGGCGCGCGTGGACTTCTGAGTTTTCAGCTGCCCTGGGGGGCAGAAGGCGAGGCGCGCACGGAAGCCGCGCCTCGCCTTTTACGTCCTCGCCTACACCAAATCGTCCCGCTGCCCATGCGGCGCGCCCAGTTCCGCCAGCCGCTCCAGGAACGGGCCGGGCGGGAACGCCTCGGGGCCGAGCACGCCGGTGCCCCGCCACGCGCCCTCGTCGAGCAGCTCGAGCGCCACGACGGGGTTGACCGCCGTCTGCCACACCACCGCCTGGCTGCCGTACTCGCGCATCGTCTGCTCGTTGTCCACCACGTGGTAGAGGTACGTCGAGCGCGGGGCGCCGTCCCTGCCGGTGCCCTTCACCCACGTGCCCGCGCAGGTGCGGCCGGTCATCCGCTCCCCCAGCGTCGCCGGGTCGGGCAGCACGGCCGCGACCACGTCGCGCGGGGCCACCTCCACGCCGCGCACCGACACCGGCCGGGTGGAGTCCAGGCCGAGCTTGTGCAGCGTGCGCAGCACCCCGATGAACTCCTCCCCCAGCCCGTACTTGAACGTGACCCGCTCGCACTGCACCCAGCGCGGTATCAACACCACCTCCTCGTGCTCGACGTTCACGCACTCCACCCGGCCGATGCCCTCTGGGAACTCGAACGTCTCCGGCTCGGAGAACGGCGCGGTGGTGTAG
>JBOGYA010000098.1:0-9348 GCA_050696515.1 Solirubrobacteraceae bacterium | reverse complement strand
GCGCTCGCCTACGCTCCCGCGCTCTCGCGCTCCCGCTGCGAGTCCGCGCGCGCCGCCCTCCTCCTCAGGGCCACCGGCGTGCATCGTTCAGGCGGAGAGCCGCTCGCCGGGAACCGTGTCGCTGCCGGCCGGGGACAACGCCAGGCGCATCGCCTCCGCCTCCTCCGGGGAGAGCTCCAGTTCGCTTGAGCCTTCGCGCACCTGCTTGGCGTACACGCGCGCCTGGTCGCGGTGGTGGATGCATGAGAGCACGACCCCCGAGCGCATCCCGTCGAGCAGCGCGATCGACACCGACTGGCGGCCGGAAAGCTCGTTGTAAGCGTCGTAGCGCACCAGCGCGCGGTGCGCGATCGCTCCCTGTACGCCTGCCTCGGCGGCGGCGAGGCGCCCGTCCAGGCGCTCGGCGACCTCACCCACGTACTCCCGCAGATCTTCGAAGCCCCCCTGCAGTGCCGCGGCATGGGCCACCACGTCGCGCTGCTGCTCCCCCATCACGATGCGCTGAGCGGCGCGCAGCCGGCGCAGACTGAAGGCCAGAGCCACGCACCCCACCAGCGCCACCGCCGCGATCGCTGCGGCGGCGATTGCGATGATCCCCTGGGTGTCGGTCAGGCTTGTGGCGGCCACTACCGACAAGCTATCGCGTGCACAGGAGCGATCCCTCGCCGCCCCCTTGCGCCCGCCCCGGGTGAGAGCCGTGCCCGGCGGTTGCTGCGCGCTCGCCAGTTGCGAGCCGCTACGGCCCGAACACCGCCAGGTAAGTGCCCTTGTTGTTTTCGGCGTTGGTCTCCCCGGGGACCGTATGAACGTAGACCGTGACGCGCGCCGCGGCTTCCAGAGGGACGCCTTCGACGGGGATGTCAACCTTCGAGGTCACGCCCGGTTCGGTCTTGTTGATCGTCCTTACGCGCTTGTACTGCTTGCCGCCCGCCGTCACCGACACTTCGACCCCTACGTTCGTCTCTGCGTTGCTCCCCGAGTCTTCGACCGCCACCGTGAACGTCGGGTTCGGCCCGCCTTTGATGTGGTTCAGCGCGGGCGGCGCTTCCAAGGTGGTGGAGCCCACGCTCACCCCCGTCAACGCGGAGCCGTGTGTGCCAGGCGCGACCTGGCTGCTCTGGGGTGAGCCCGAGGACTTGCCGGTGAGGCGCTGTTCGACTGTGCTCGGGTCGAGCCACCCGAGGTTCGCCAGGAACTGCGTGCTCGCCGTGCTCTGGCTGTGGATCCCGTCTGCCGCGAGCGCCTGCTGGATCAGCGGTGCGACGCGCTGAGAGTAGATCACGTCTGAGGCCAGCGCCATCTCCATCGCCCCCGCGATCGCGGTGCTCGCCTGCTTGCCCTGTCCCCCCAGTGCGGTGCGCACGAGGTTCGCGGTCTTCGCCAACGCCTCTTCGCGCAGGTTGAGCACGAGCGTCAGGTTGCGTTGCGCCGCTTCCATCCCGCTCGGGACGCTCAGCCCCTTCGCGCGCGCGGCCTGGTTCTGCGCCTGCATCCGTAGCTGGTCGACCTGCACCTCCACGTTCAGCGGCGATTCGCCGGAAGCGCCCGCGAGCGCCTTGAAGAATGGGCCCGCCACCTGTTGGTCGGATTCCTGCACGATCTGGCCCGCTTCGCGGTTGTACGTCTTCAGCGCTTCTTCCTTGCCGCTCTTCAGGCAGCCGTTGATGAGCAGCACGATCAGGATCAGCGCCACCACCCCGACCCCCGCGGCGATCCGCCGGCGCACCATCGTCGTGTGGCGATCCACGTGCCCCACGCCGGCGGCCGGGCGTTGTGGACGGCGTGGATTCGGACGCCCGCCCGCCCGTTTGACGGATCCACGACCGGTCCCCGCAGCCGCCGGCCGCGGTGCGGGCGGGCGGGGGTCCCCATCATCATCGTCGAAGAACGACAAGCCGACTCCGCTCCTTCTTGCTTTGCGGAAGGGAGTATGCCCGTCCGGGCGGGCACCCGCTCGCGGGCACGGGCGGGCGGGCACCGGCGGGCACCATGATCTTCCTAGTGACCTCTGCAACTTCTCGCTCACCCCGCATTCTCCTGCCCCGCCGTGGCAGGGACGGTACGGGCTCGCGGCGAACGCAGGAGGCGGTGGACCTCAACGACACCCTGATTGTCCCGGAGGGACGGGCTCGACTCGAGGGCAGGCCCACATCCGTGGGCTCCTCCGTGCTCGGCCGCTACCACCTGTTGGAGCGCCTCGGAGCCGGGGGCTTTGGAGTGGTTTGGCGCGCCCACGACGGACTGCTCGAACGCGAGGTCGCCGTCAAGGCGATCCCCCTGCCCGCCGGGGAGGACTACGAGCGTGCCACCCGCGAGGCGCTCGCCGCCGCTCGCCTCGCGCACCCCGCGATCGTCGCGCTGTACGAGGCTTGCGTAGAGGACGACACCTTCTACCTGATCTCCGAGCTTGTCCCCGGCGAGACCCTCGCCGCGCTGCTCGCCAAGGAGGCGCTCTGTGACGAGGAGATCCTGGAAATCGGCGTCGCGCTCGCCGACGCCCTCCTGCACGCTCACTCTCGCGGCGTCATCCACCGCGACCTCAAGCCCCACAACGTGCTCGTGTCACAGGTGCCCAGCGGGCGCCCGCGGCCTCATGACACGGAGGGGTCCTCGCGGTGCTCTCCCGACCCGCCGAGCCCGGCTCCCCTTGCCAAGCTGACCGACTTCGGCGGCGCGCTGCTCGCGGGCGAGGAGGCCCTCACCCGCACGGGGGACGTGCTCGGCACCCTCGCCTACATGGCGCCCGAGCAGATCGAGGGCGCCGAGGTGGACGAGCAGGCGGACCTCTACTCGCTCGCGCTCGTCCTCTACGAGGCGCTCTGCGGCGTCAACCCCGTGCGCGGGCCGACCCCCGCCGCCACCGCGCGGCGCATCGGCTGCGAGCTGCCCCCGCTCGAGCGCCGCCGGCGCGATCTCCCCCGCGGGCTAACCCGCGCGCTCGACGGCGCGCTCGACCCCGACCCCCGGGAGCGTGGGTCGCTGTCTGAGCTGCGCGCTGCCATCTCCCACGCCCTCGACCGTGGCATGCGAGGCTCACCGCGGCGGCGCCACGCGAGCCCGCCTCCCATGGCGCCAGGACGCCCCGCCCCGGCCGGCCCGGAGGGGCCGGGCCCATCCCAATCCCGACTCCACCCCCTCGGCACCCTGCTCGCCACGGTTGAGGCCCCACCGCTCGAACGCCCGGGTGCGCGGGCGTCTGAGCACCCCGGCGAGGACCCTGACGCCAGCGGCTGGCTCACGCTCCCGCGCCTCGGCTGGCTCGCCGCGACGCTCGCGGTGTGCGTCTGGCTGCTCACCGCCGGGCGTCCCGGACTCGCGCTGGTCGCGCTCTGCGCCGTCGTGCCGCTGGTGCTGCTGGTGCGCCGGCCCGGCTTACGCTGGCTGGCCGCGGCGCTCGCGCCCGTGCTCGGCCTCGCTGGCCTCGCCGGGGCCATGCCCGCGCTCGCCGGCCAACCCGCTCGCTGGCGCGAGCGCGCGCTGCTCGGCGCGCTCGGCTACTGGTGGCTGCGCCTCGCCGAGCTCCCGCTCGCTCCCCCCCCACAACGCCTGTGGCTCGGTCCCCCGCCCGCGCTTGGGAGGTGGGCCTCCTGGGAGGGCTCGCTGAGCACCACTGCCGCTCACGCGATCTTCCCCCTGCTGAGCCTCGCGCTGCTACTCGGAGCCGCGCTCTGGGCGCTCGCCGCCGCGCTCCTGCCGTGGATCGTGCGGGGGCGCAGCGCCCTGCTCGATGCGCTCGCCGCGATCCTGTGGGCTGTAGCGCTCGCCGCCGCGACGCCGGCGCTGGACCGCGGTCTTCCGTTCGCCCACGCCGCCGCGACCGGCCTGGGGGGCGCGAGCGTTCCATCCCCGCGGGGGGTCATCCTGGGAGCTGCCCTCGGAGCGGTGCTCGCCGTCGCCGCCCGCGCGTTGCGCGGCCCCGTGTAGACGAACGCTGCTCGGGGGGCCTTAAAGTGAGGAGCGGCGGGCGCGCCGCCGCTGCGCCATCGCGATCCGGCTTATCCATGAACCCTCTCAAGAGCTTCGAGACCACGCTCACCTCCCTCGTGGAGGGCGCCTTCGGGCGTCTCTTCCGCTCGGAGGTCCGCCCGATGGAGCTAGCCCGCAAGCTCGCCCGCGAGATGGACGAGCACCGCACCACCTCCGTTTCGCGCGTCTACGCCCCCAACGAGTACGCCGTGTGGCTCTCTTCGCAGGATCGCGCCCGCTACGACGGCGTCGAGGACGAGCTGATCGACGAGCTCTGCGCCTACCTCCTGGAGCACGCCCGCAGCGAGAGTCTCACGCTCGCCTCGCACCCTGTGATCGCCTTCCACACCGACCCCGCTCTCGCGCTGGGCGAGTTCGGCATCCAGGCGCGACTCGTGCGGCCCGACGGCCACGCCGAGGCGGACTACGCCGCCGCGGACGACGGCGAGGAGGAGCATGGGCAGACGATGATCTACAGCGCCGCCCGCCGCTTGCGCGAGCCGCTCGAGCAGGCGCCCGCTGGCCGTCTCGCCCGCGCGATGCTGCTGCTCGGCGGCCGCCGTCTGCTGCTCGCGCCGGGGGGCGCGGTCCTCGGTCGCAGCCGCGACTGCGACATCGTCCTCGACGACGCCGGAGTCTCCCGTCGGCACGCCCACATTCGCCCCACCGCCGAGGGCTGGACGATCGAAGACCTCCACTCCACCAACGGCGTGCTCCTCGACGGCTTGCCGCTCCAGGGCGCCCACCCGCTGCGCACAGGGGACCGCATCGAGCTCGGCTCCACCGAGATCGTGTTCGAGCTGCAATGAATACGCTCCAGCCGGTGTCGGTTGCGCTCAAGTTCGGTTTCCTCGCCGTGCTCTACCTCTTTCTGCTGTGGGTCGCCCGCTCCGCCCTGCGGGACCTGCGCCGCGATCGTCCCCGCTCATCCCCGGGCTCCGGCTCCGGATGGGCGGGACCGGGAGGCGTGGAGGCGGCGGGGCCGGGTGGGTACGCGGGGCGGGGTGGGTATGGGGGGCAGGGTGGGTATGGGGGCACCGATTCAACCGGTCTGCACTCCGCCTCCACGCCTACCCGCTCGGACTTCGCCGACCGCGCTCCCCGCCTCGTCGTCGCCCGCGCCACCGGCCACGAGCCCGGGATGATCTACGACCTCGACGGCGACCTCGTGCTCGGCCGCGGCGATCGTGCCGAGATCCGCCTCGAAGACCCCTTCGCCTCCTCCCGCCACGCCCACATCTACGCGCAGGCCGGCACGCTCGTGCTCGAGGACCTGGGCTCCACCAACGGCACCTACCTCAACGAGGAGCTGCTCGACACCACCCCCCGTCCGCTGCACCCCGGCGACCACCTGCGGATCGGCGAGAGCGAATTCGTCTTCGAGGTGGACTGATGGGGTCTTGCCTTCGCCCCCGGGCGGTGTCCGGCGACTGGGTGTGGCATGTATTACTTTTTAAACCTTGTCCCACAATCGTTATACGCCACTCGAGTTTTAACTGATGCTGCGCGTCGCCGAACAGTACGCGGGCACCGACACCGGCCTCCAGCGGCGCGCCAACGAGGATTCGATGCTCGCCCGCGCGCCCCTGTTCGTGGTCGCCGACGGCATGGGCGGCGCGCAGGCCGGTGAGGTGGCATCGAAGATCGCGGTCGAGTCCTTCCACGCGGGCCTCGCTCACGACGCGAGCCCCGAGGAGGGTCTCGTCGCGCACGCGCTCGCTGCCAACGCGCGCATCTATGAGCTCTCCCGCCGCAACGCCGAGCAGGCCGGCATGGGCACCACGCTTACCGCGGTGTACGTCGGCGAGGACGACGTCGCGATCGCCCACGTCGGGGACTCCCGCGCCTACTGCCTACGCGATGGGCAGCTGCTGCGCCTCACCGACGACCACTCGCTCGTGGACGAGCTGATCCGCGAGGGCCGCCTCACGCCAGAGGAAGCCGAGGAGCACCCCCAACGCTCGATCATCACGCGCGCGCTCGGGCCCGAAGAGACCGTCGAGGTGGACACCCGCTCTTTCCGCGCCCGCGCCGGCGACATCTACCTGCTGTGCAGCGACGGCCTCACCTCGATGGTCGGCGAAGCCCGCCTCGCGGAGATCCTGCTCGGGCATGCCCACGGGCCCCTGCGCGACGCCGGCGAGGCGCTGATCGCCGAGGCCAACCGCGCCGGCGGGCGCGACAACATCACGGTCATCCTGCTGCGTCTGGAGGAGGTCCAGCTCGGCGACGGCGCCGTGACCGACCAGCATACGATCGTCAAAAGCCCCGCCCCGCCCGTGGTGGCTCGCCGTCCCCGTGCCGCCGTCCAGGCCCCCGCCCCGTCGCCGCGTCGCCTGCGCCGTGTGCTCCCCGTGCTGGCCACGCTCGCTGTGCTGGGGCTGCTCGCGGCCGGAGGGTACGTCGCCTCCCGGTCGGTCTACTTCATCGGCACCAACTCCCGCGGCCTCGTCACGGTGTACCAAGGCTTCCCCTACCAACTCCCCGCCGGCCTAAAGCTCTTCTCCAGCTACTACGTCTCGGGGGTCAGCGCCTCCACACTGAGCCCCGCGCGGCGTCACACGCTGCTCGGCCACACGCTGCGCTCCGAAGGCGACGCCGGCTCGCTGATGCGCAGCCTCGAACTGGAAGAGCTGAGCGAATGAACCGCCCGATCCTGCGCCTCTACGGGCTGGTCGTGCTGCTGTTCGCGCTGCTCGTCGCCTTCACCTCGCGCTGGACGGTCTTCGAGGCCTCCTCGCTGCGCGCCAACCCGCTCAATCAACGCGCGCTGCTGGAGCAGGAGCGCATCCCCCGCGGGGCGATCCTCGCCGCCGACGGCACCGTGCTCGCGCGCAGCGTGCGCACGCGCAAAGGGACCTACGAACGCACCTACCCCACGGGTGCCGCTTTCGCCCAGGCGATCGGCTACTCCTACCCGCTCACGCTCGGCTCCGCCGGCTTCGAGCGCTTCCGCAACGCCGCGCTCACCGGCCAGTCGCAGAGCAACCTGCAGACGATCCTCGACCAGCTCCAGGGACGCTCCCGCCGCGGCGATCGGGTGGTGACTACGCTCGACCCGCGCGCCCAGCGCGTGGCGATGGCAGCGCTCGCCGGCCACCACGGCGCCGTGGTGGCGCTCGACCCGCGCAGCGGCGCCGTGAAGGTGATGGCGTCCGCCCCGAGCTACGACCCCAACGCGCTGCGCTCCCTCGCCTCCTACGAACGGCTCCTGCGGGGCGGCGAAGACCCGTTCGACAACCGCGCCACCCAGTTCGGCTACGCGCCGGGCTCGACCTTCAAGGTGGTGACGGCCACCGCCGCGCTCGACTCCGGCGCCTTCACCCCCTCCTCGACGGTGTCGGGGCGCAACGACATCCCCATCTCCGGCGTTCCTTTGCAGAACGACAACGACTCCAGCTACGGCCCCATCACCCTCACCCAAGCCCTGGCCGAATCGGTCAACACCGTTTGGGCGCAAGTCGCCGAACGGGTCGGCCGGCACACGCTCGCCCGCTACATGCGTCGCTTCGGCTTCGACGCCCTGCCCCAGCTCGACTACCCCGCCACGCAGATGACCCCGAGCGGGGAGTACCTGCACGGGCGGCTGCTCCCCCCCACGAGCCCGCTGGTCGACGTCGGGCGCATGGGCATCGGGCAGGACAAGCTGCAGGTCACCCCCCTGCAGATGGCCGAGGTCGCAGCCGCCGTCGCCAACCGCGGGCGGCTGATGGCTCCCCACCTGACCGACCGCATTGTGGACTCCGAAGGGCGCACGGTCGAACACACCGCTCCACGCGTGCAAGCCGTCGTGATGAAACCCTCCACCGCGGCCGCCGTGACCGCGATGATGGCAGCCGTCGTCAACCAGGGCACCGGCACCGCCGCGCAGATCGCCGGCGTGCAGGTCGCCGGCAAGACCGGGACCGCCGAGACTCAGATCGGGACCGCCGTCAACAACGTATGGTTCATCGCCTTCGCCCCCGCCGCGAACCCCACCGTCGCGATCGCCGCGACGCTCGAACACGTCCCCGGCTTCGGCGGCGTGTTCGCCGCGCCGATCGCCAAGCGGGTGATGGAAGCGCTGCTGCGATGATCGCAGGCGTAGCCTTGCGTCGGGCCGCCCGCCTGCAGGCGGCTGAACGAGTGACCCCGGCGGCCCGACGATGATCCAGTCCGGCACCGTCATCGACGGGCGCTACGAGGTGCTCTCGCGCATCGGCACGGGCGGGATGGCCGACGTGTACCTCGCGCGCGACCAACTGCTGGGCCGTCAGGTGGCGGTCAAGCTGCTGCAACACCGCTTCGCCGAAGACCAGGAGTTCGTGGAGCGCTTCCGCCGCGAGGCCTCCTCCGCCGCGAGCCTCTCGCACCCCAACGTCGTGGCGATCTTCGACCGCGGCGAGTGGGACGGCACGTACTACATCGCGATGGAGTACCTCCCCGGCCTCTCGCTGAAGGCGGTCGTGCGCGAGCGGGGTCCGCTGGACCCCGCGGCGGCGATCGACGTCGTCATCCAGATCCTCCACGCTGCGCGCTTCGCGCACCGCCGCGGGGTGATCCACCGCGACCTGAAGCCCCACAACGTGATCCTCGACGAGGAGGGGCGCGCGAAGGTCACCGACTTCGGGATCGCCCGCGCCGGCGCCTCCGACATGACGCTAACCGGCTCGATCATGGGCACCGCCCAGTACCTCTCCCCCGAGCAGGCCCAGGGCCACGCGGTGAGCGCGTCCTCGGACATCTACGCCGTGGGGATCGTGCTCTACGAGCTGCTCACCGGCGTCGTCCCCTTCGACGGGGAGACCGCGGTGACGATCGCGCTCAAGCAGGTCTCCGCCGTGCCGCCCCCCCCGAGCACGCTCCTCGCGAGTCGCAGTGGCGCTGCCGCCGGCGCCCACCCCCCCGCCACCGCTGCCGGCGCTAGCCCCCCGCCCACCGTCGGCGATGTCGGCGCCGGCATCCACCCCAACGCCATCCCGCCAGAGCTCGACGCGGTGGTGCTGCGCGCGCTCGCCAAGGACCCCGCGGAGCGCTTCGCCGACGCCGGCGAGTTCATCGCGGCGCTCGAGCACGTGCGCCACGTCCTCACCGGCGAGGGTGGGCGCGTGTCGGCGGCACCCGCCGGCAATGGGCCGGTTGCCCCCACGGCGGCCACCGCCGCGCTGCTGCTGCCCCTCGTGACCGACGCGGACGGCGATTCGGCCGGAGAGGAGGCCGCCCGGCAACGCCGCCGGCGCTGGTGGTGGATCGCCGCCGCCGCACTGCTCGCGCTGGCGGCAGCGGGCGCCGCGGCGCTGCTGCTGGGAGGCGCCAAGCGCCAGGCGACCGTGCCCGATGTCATCGGTCGCACCGCCGTGCTCGCCGAAACAGCCCTCAAGGCGCAAGGCCTCACACCAGACC
>JBOGYA010000097.1:0-9480 GCA_050696515.1 Solirubrobacteraceae bacterium | reverse complement strand
GCCTCTGACTTCTTGGTATGCCCAGGCAACCATGACATTTGCTGGGCCAACCAGGCAGCGCGGTACGAACCTTCGGCGCTCGTGACCGTCGCCTCCGAGACCGCACAGGCCAACTACATCGAGTTCGTCAAGAACGCGCTCGGCTTCGAGCTCGCCCCAGGCGTGCTCGACATCGGTCGTCACCTGCTGCTCGCCAACGGAGTCGCGCTCGACATCATCGCGCTGAACTCCTCCCAGCTTGAGCAGCAGGACTTCGCCGGCTACGGGTTCGTCTCGGGCAAGCAGTTGAACAGGGCGATCGAGGAGATGGGCTGGCAAGCCGCAGCGAAGGGCGCCCGCTATCGGATGCTCGTGCTCCACCACCACGTTGTGCCCGTCCTCTCAGTCGAGACGATTGACAGGCTCGACGCGCGCTACAGCGTCACCCTGGACGCCGGCGAACTGCTCTACCGTGCGCTCGAGTTGGAGGTCGACCTCGTCGCACACGGGCACATGCACAAGCCTTTCGGGGCGATCTACGGCCGCTTCGACACGCGTAGCGGGCACGTCGCGGATACTCGTCGGGTAGCGATCCAAGCAGCCGGGAGCGCAGGCGTCGACGCCGATCACCTGCCGAACGGTGTCGGGCGGAACAGCTATCTGATCTATGAGTTCCACCCGGAGCATGTGCGTGTGCGCCGCCGCGCGACGAGTCCGAACGCGGACCGGTTCGACGACGACGGCGAGCACCTTCTTCACCGCGGAGAGGCGGGCCTCCAGTGATACGGCTGGTCGTAACAGACCTGGACAACACGGTCTATGACTGGCTGGACTCACACGTTCCGGCGTTCGAGGCGCAGGTCGCCGAGATGGTGCGGCTCACGGGGCTCGGCGAGGACGAGCTGCTGGGCTCCTACCGGCGCGTGCACCAGCGCGTCCACACGAGTGAGTACGCCTACGCTTTCCTGGAGCTCGACGTGCTCGACGAGCTGGACGCGGGCCTGCCACCCCGGGAGCGGCTGAATCGCTACGGGTCGGCGCTGATCGCATATCGCGAGGAGCATCTGCGGAGACTCGCGCTCTATGAAGGGGCGCAGGAGACGTTGATGGCGCTTCGAGAGCGCGGTGTGATGGTCGTTGCCCACACCGACGCGATGATGTTCTACGCCAGCCTGCGGGTTTCGATACTCGGGCTCGCGCCACTACTGGACGGCCTGTTCGCGCCTGCGAACCACCCGTGGCCGGAGAGCGTGCGTCCGCCGTTCGCGGAGCTGTTCGGGGACCGTGCCACGCGTCGAAGCTCGGTGGAGATACAGGAAGAGTTCCCACGGCATCTGCTCAAGCCCGACCCTGAGGTGCTCTGGCGGATTCTCCGCCACTTTGACGTGGCCCCCGAGGAGGCGCTCTACGTCGGCGACAGTCTCGCGAAGGACGTCCGCGTTGCCCAGAGCGCCGGCGTGCACGATGTACACGCCGAGCACGGACTGTCGATTGGCAGCCCGCTGTATGAGCGGCTGGTGGCGGTCACGCATTGGAGCGCCGAGGATGTACGACGCGAGCGCCAGCTCAGCGAAGAGCGGGTCACACCGACCGCGCGTATCGGCGCCTACCGGGAGTTGCTCGAGGTGATCGAGGAGTTGGACGCCGGGCCGGCCGCATATTCGGGGCGCGACAGCGAGCATTCATATGCGGCTGGAGACTTGAGCGGGCCCCCCGTAGCTCGTGCGAGGCATCTGCGATCAGCGCTCACCGCTGGTCCTCGCGCTCCTGAGCGCCAGCGCATGGAGGTACCGGCGCCGAGGTGACCGGCAGCACCGACGCGTCCCGCTCGGCCTGGGCGAGCACGAGACCAGCGGTGCGGTTGGCTCTCGTTCGCGGAGGCAAAGCAGGCGTGGCGGCCTGCCTTTAGCGAAGAGGAGGGCGCCGCGCGCCCGTAAAAACACTGCCTGCTTCGACGCGGAAGCGAGATCGCGACGTAGCCCGGACGCAGTGACACAGCCTACTCGCGTCGGGAAGGGTCGATCGCCTCGCGGACTTCGGTCGCTACGGCGAGCAGCTGCGTGATCACCGAGTCGGCCAACGTGAGCGACAGCGGAACAATCTCGTGATCAATGAGCGCAGAATCGTCGTCAACCAAGGTGAAGGGAAGATCCTCTTCGGTTGGTCGATAGGCGAGCTTCGTCTTCAGGTACGCCCGCGTGTACTGGCCCTGGTTGTGCACCAGAGCGTTGCGTAGCGCCTGTGCGTGCAAAACCTGCTCCCAGCCGGCAACTTGCCCAGCTTGATTCCGGCGAAGTCCGAATAGCGCTTTTCGATCCGGTCGAATCGACGATCCCAGTCGCGAACATCGTCTTGGACCAGCACCGCTAGGGCGGGATACTCGGACAGGTCGTGGCTCAGGCATCTCCTCTTGAGTTCGCGAGCCAGATAATCCTGGAAGACCGCCCATGCGAAGACGACGGCTGCCACACGGATCGTTCGGCCGAAGTTCGCGAACCCGTACCCCTCTTCAGGGCCAGCCTCGGCTTCGTATACATCTATGACTTCGCCGCCCTCCCCATCGCTGGGCCTCTCGCCGATCTCCGTCCAGCGCCGCTCGCGATCGGCATCGATCAGCGGCGGGACGATCTTGATCAGGCCGCGCAGCTCGGTGAGCTGGACCGTCAGTCCCTCGAACGGATCTGCGTAAACGCGTACCTCCGGATACATGCTCATGTTGTACCGCCCGACGCGTGGACCTGCTTCGCGCGGAAAGCAGAGCTGGCACCCGCTAGGCCTCGGTGAGCGGTAGCGCGCCTCCTCGCTCATCCCGCACACATATTCTGCGTCATGGACAGGGAGTCCGGCGGGCGCGAGAACCTCGCCACGCAACGGCTGACCCCAGCGCCTTCTTCACGATGAACGAGCAACGCGAGCAGACGCCGTGACCGCTGCGCCCGAGGACGACGAGACCTCGAGCACGGACCGGTCCGCGTCAGACACAGGGGGCGGCCAGCGCTTCCGGTTCGCGCCGCCGCGACTTTACCCACTGGCCCCGGACGCGATCGGCCAAGTCTTCCAATCTAGGATCGGGTCGGTCCCGATCGAGGTCATCGTGCCCGAGTCGCCTCCGCACGCGATCCAACCGACCGGCGCCTCAGCCCAGGTACACGACGAACAGCGGTCACACTGGATCGTCCCGCGGTCGCTCGAACTTGCCGTACCAGCCGAGATAGACCCCAACGATCCGACGTTCGGCTCGGCGCTTCGACGGTGGTGGACACTGACCACCGACTGGCTGGCTGCCTGGGTGGGCGAGGCCCCTGGGAACGACATGCCCCTACCCCGACTGGTGCAACCACTCGACGCCGAGGTCAGCGAGACGCCGGCACCTGGCGGGTTCATGATGCTCTACGGGTTGGCCGGAGAAGCGCACGCGAGCAGCGCGCAGTTCGGACGTGCGCTTCAGCTCGTGGGCGAAGGAGCCGAACTCCCTCCCGCGTACGTTCTCCTGCTGCGAGCAGGCTCCGCGCACGCGCTGTCGGAGCATCGCGTGACGGTGATGGAGGCCTGCTCGGCGGCGGAGCTCGCCGCTGGCAGCGCGATCAACCGAGTGCTCACGACCTCCGGCTGCCCTGTGGCGTTCGCTGAAGGGGTCGTGAGACGAGCACGCGGCATCCGCTCAGCACACGGTGTTCTTCTCGAGCTGAACATCCCGTGTGGCGTCGAGATGGGCGACATCACCAACCTGGCGCAGCTTCGTAACAAGGCGGCCCACGGCGCGAGCCGTGTCGACTGGGCGGCGGCACACGTGGCGGTCACAGTCGCGCGAACGCTGGTCTCAACCCTGCTGGGGCCTGCGACGCCCATCGGACAGAAACAGGGGTAGCCCTCACCTGGCCGCCGCCGTTGGCTACCTCCACGCGGCGAGAGGCTAACTCTGTAGGGAAACCGTCTAAGAAACCAGAGCCTAAACCACGTTCGTAAAAAAGAACGAGAAGAACAACAATACGAAGAAGAGCGGGAACAAGAATATGAAGGAGGAAAGGAACGGAAGAAACGCGTCCGTAAAGCAACAGCGAAAAAGTACTACGAAAAGAACAGAAGAACTAAAACAACACAGAAGAAGCAATAACCACGAAAAGAAATGTATCTTTTCAATGCATTCGATACGAGAACGCGATAAGCTTCTTTTAGAAGTACCTCGGCCCGGTACGGATAGCTCCAATACAAAGGGAGGGCCGTACCGGGCCGGGCCGGGGCCGGGTACCTCTCGGGGCCCCGAGGGTGCCTACACCTTACTCTATTTCAGTGACTCTTTCACTCGCCTCGGTGAGCCTATTTCGCAAATACCGATCAGCCCTGCGCCCGGTTGCGCGGGATCACGTCAGGTCATCCTCACTATCGCCATCCCCGCAGACATCGCGCTCCTGGCGATCGGAAGCGAGGTCGGCGGGATCCGCCAAAGACTTCTCGTCGCGGCGGTGTGCGGCTGGCAATTCGCACTGCTCGTCTCGTTGGCGTCTACGAGCGACATAGGCTGCCAGTCCCGGATCAGCGAGAGTAGTGCTCGTACGAGCCGGATGGCGACCACACCCGCTCGTCCGTGGCTAAGCGAGCGTCAAGATGAACCCAGGCGAGGCGCCTGCTCTGGACGAACCTCAGGCGTCCGGGCCGTTAGAAACTCTGCCTCGCATCGCGTTGGAGGAAGCAGGCGTGGTGGCGCGGGTGGCCCAGCGCGCTAGCGGATCGTCCAACTCGGCGGTCTGCCTCGCGGCGATCGCGGTTGATGCTCCGCCTGCGAATGCGGCGGTGATGCCACGGCGCCGGAGACGGAGCGACCGCACCCTCGAAGATCGACACAGTCGGCCGAGACGATCGCTGCTAGCCCAAACCCGGCAGCTGGGGCTGGCTCTACAGCGGATCGAGGACGAAGATCTTCAGCTCCCGCTCCGTCCGCGCGCGGTACGACTCGAAGCCGCGATAGCGCCGATCCATCATCTGCCGCAACCGCTCGCGTTCGGTGTCTTGCGCTTCGATAGCACGAACCGGGATGCGTTTGCCGCGGACCAGAATCTCAGCCTCAGGATTCGCGACTAGGTTCAGTGCCCACGCCGGAGGTCGCTCGCTGCCAGTGTTCGATCCGACCACGATGAACGTGCGGCCATCCTTCTCGTACAGGACCATCGTCTGGCGTGGCCTTCCGGTCTTCCTTCCGGTCGTCGTCAGCACAAGTACGGGTCCACGACCGAACCGACCGCCGATGCGCCCTTTACTGAGCTTGTAAAGCCACGCCTGAAGACGCCCTGAGAGCCGAACGCCAGCATCCGGGATCTTGATCGTTATCTTGGCAAGCATCCGGTCGCTGAAGATGGCGTGATCATACAGAACGCTCGATGCAACCTCGCGCAGTTGCGTCTCAGGAGTGCTGTAAATAGCGTCTCACCACCCGCAACGGCAACAGCGCCTGGGTGAGCAAGCCGCAGACGCCTGGATCGGACGATCCCCGAGCACGCTGGCAGGGCGGACCCTCGCTCCCGCAACCGCAGAAGAGAGCGGGCGCGAGCCGACTGGCGATGCGGGTGCCTCCCGTTCGTCCGGAGCGAGCACGAGACGAGCGGCGCCTGTAGCTCCCGCTCGCCGAGGCAAAGCAGGCGCCGGGCGCCCTTTCCGCGCTTAGCGGTCTTCCGCTGGCGCAGGGGGCCAAGCAGCAGAGGTGTGATGAGCCAAACCCGGACGCCCGCGTGACTAGAGCTGCCCCGATATTGAGTACAGTTCGCGCGATGAGCGGCACGCGACAGGCTCGCAGTCCTCAGCAGGAGACTTGGGCGACGGGTGATTTTCACCAGCTTGGCGTCGAGCAGTTGATCGTTGGGGAGCTGCTGTGCGAGGAGGTGGATGTGCGGCCCGCCCAGCGGGTGCTCGATGTCGCCTGTGGTGCCGGGAACACGACGTTGGCGGCTGCGCGCCGGCGAGCGTCGGCGACTGGCTGTGACTTCGTGCCCGCGTTGCTGGCGCGCGCGGAGCAGCGTGCCAAGGCCGAGGGCTTGGAGATCGAGTGGGTTGAGGGCGACGCGCAGGAGCTCCCGTTCGAGGACGGGGCGTTCGATGTTGTGCTCTCGACTTTCGGGTCGATGTTCGCGGCCGACCAGCAGGGCGCCGCCGATGAGCTACTGCGCGTCTGCCGGGCGGGCGGTACGATCGGAATGGCGAACTGGACGCCGGCGAGCGCGATCGGCGACATCTTTCGCCTGACGGCGCGATACGCGCCGCCCCCGGCTGGCGCGCGAGCAGCGATCGAGTAGGGCGCCGGACCCCGGCTGCATGAGCTGTTCGGCGATAGCGTTAGCTCGCTGCGGCTGACCGACCACGTTTGGCGCACCCGGTTCGCCTCCTTCGCCGACTGGCTTTCGCTGTATCGCACCTGGTATGGGCCGACGAACAAGGCATTCGCCGTGCTCGACGAGGACCAGGCACGCGAGTACACGGCTGGCCTCGAGAAGATCGTGCAGCGCCACAACCGGGCCACCGACGGCGGCATCCTGCTCGCCTACGAATATGTGGCCGTGGTCGCGGTCAAGCGGCCGTAGGCGTCTGCCCGCGCCGCGTTGCCAGACGCCCGCCCCGCCAGAACCGCGCGCCGCGAGGACGACGACGCTCCTGAATTGGACGAAGCTCAGGCGTTACGGGCCATGGTGATTCTGCCTCTCGCATCGTCCGAAAGGAGCGGGGCATGGTGGAGCCGTCGAGGTCAGGCATGCGTTCATCGACAGCGGCCATAGCTCGCATTACACTGCGGGAATCGCCGAATACGCCAGCGTGTCAGGCTTCGGGGCGTCCCGCACGACTTCGTCGACTCTGCGGCTGACCGCAGGATTCAGATGGCGGACCTTATCGCCTTCTCCGCGCACACCAGTCGTTTCCCTGGTGGCTTGCATGTCTTCCAGTCGGCGCATGGCTGGCTCGGAGGCTTCGTGGCCGATCGACCGATCAAGTCCGGCCGCGACCTGGACCACCACGTCACGGAGCCCTCAAACTGCCAGAGGCCCGGCGTAAACCGGGCCTCGACGCGCGATCAGCGCTACTCAGGAGAGCAACACCGATCCCGTGCAGATCATAGTAGCGCAGATCACCTGCACCCACCCGTGGAGCGACATCGCCCCCAGCCAGGGTGGTTGAACTGCGAGCGCCGCGGCTCTATGTCCTACCGTCACGGACGCCGAGGTCTTCGAGCTCGAGTGCCTGCCGAGCTCGTCGTCGATCAGGTGTCCGTAGGTTTCGAGGGTGTAGGCAGCGGCGTGGTGGCCCATCCAGCGTTGCAGGCGCAGTGAGCTGGTTCTGGCCAATTCCGGACACACCAGCACGCTCCATGGCAGGCTTAAGGACGCGATTTCTGAGGTTGGCCGGGTTCAGCGGCCGTCCGCGGTGGTTGGGGAACACGAGGTCCTCGTCTTCTGCGTCGGGCGCTCGCCGTGCGTACGGATGAAAAGTCAAGGCCTGCGCCGTGATTTTCTTCGGAAGGAGCGGCCGGTGTGGCGTCTGTGGTGGTGAGGGAGCCGGGGTCAAGGCCGGCCGTAGGCCGCCCGTAGGGCTTGGTCTTGACGCCGGCGGCGTTGGCGCCCTGTGCAGCAGATGATGAGGGTGGGCCGCCCGTCCGGGCGGCCTTGATCGCCGTCTTTCTCGCTGGTCCTGCCGCAGGGTTCGAGTTCGCCGCGTTCGTCGTGGCTCGATCGCACACCCCACTTATCTCGGCTCGCCGGGCGTGCTCGCGGACACAGCGATCGCACAGCGCCAGGACGGGCGTGCATCTGGTCTGTACGGCGGTTGTGCTGTTTCGGCGCGGGACTCGGGAGAGGCTCGCGGCGGAGCAGCATGGGGACGCCGGGGGTATCGGCGTGTTCGAGGTAGCGCCGTGCGGCTGGTGGTGGGAGTATGTGTGGTGGGTGCGGGTGACTGACGTGAGCGAAGTGCAGGCGTCAGGGGCTTATGGCCTGCCGCGCGGCTTTGCCCTTCGAGGGCCTTTGAGATGCGCGCCCCGGTGTCGCGCCCGCACCCCCCTTTCCCGGTGCTGTTGAGCGCCAGTCAGCGACCAGGCGCCGGTAGGCGAGCTCGGCCTGCTGCTGCAGCGTCTTCTCGGCTGCTCGCTGCGCCTTGGTCGGTGAGACGGTTGGCCCGTCGTGGCGGCGTGGGCGTCGTGGGCGTCGTGGGGCTCCCGCGGTGAGTTCCAGACGACGGGTCTTCTGGCGCGTCAGAGAGGGGCGGGCGAAGGCGTAGTCCTCGTCCTTGGTGAGTAGGTGCCAGCAGAGCACCACGAGCTTGCGCGCGACCGCGACGGCTGCGACCTGGGCACCGCGGCGGGCCCTGACGCGCTCCCCGAACGCTCTGAGTGGGCCGGGGCTTCGTATCGCGATCCAGGCCGCCTCGACCAGCATCGAGCGGGCCTGTGCGTTCCCGCGCTTTGAGATATGCCCGTAGCGCGCGGGCTCCGAGCCGGACTGGCGGACCTTCGGATCAAGACCCAAGTAGGCGACCAGCTGGCCGGGGCTCTGAAACCTCGTGATATCCCCGACAGCCGCGATCACCGCCGCCGCGGTGCCGATGTCGACGCCGGGGATCGTCAACAGTCTCGCCAGGCCGGGCCACGCGAGGGCCTGCGCGGCGATCTTCTGGTCCAGCTGGGAAATCTCACCGTTCAGGAAGTCGATCTGGCGCAAGCAGCCCGCGACCGTCTCGGTCTCCTCCTCGGGTAGCTGCTGTTCGGCCAGCCACACACGCCCCTTGCGGCCGAACAGGTCGCTCACCGGTGGACGGCCAAGCAGACAGCGCATCACGACCGCGTGAACCTCGTTCTTGATCCGCGTCCGCGCTCGCACAAGAGCCGCGCGGCGCCCGACACGCCGACGCAACGCGAGCGTCGCCTCGTCCGGTATCCACACCTCGCTGAGCATCCCCGAGGAAATAAGCCGCGCGAGCATCGCGGCATCGAACCGGTCGGACTTCACCCGCGCGTGAGAGATCGCCCTCGTCTGCGCCGCGTTTGAGACCACTACCCGCCCGACGTTGCTTTCCCGCAAGATCCTCGCGATCGCCATCACGCTGCCGCTCGCATCCAGCACAACCTGATCCTCGCCGCCGAGACCCGACGCGAACTCCCTGATCGCCTCAGGCGTACTCGCGATCCGGCCGAACTGCGTGACCTTGCCGCCCTCGGCGACCGCGATCTCGCAGAAATCGAGGTGGACATCAACACCGAAAAACCGCATGACTCTCCCCTTTCACCAGCATCGAACACCAGATCCGGAAGGCGCGGCGGGCAAGCGACAAATACGGATTCGGGCTCTCAGCCCAACCAGGCGAGTCGCAGGGGCGGCCATATAGTCATTGACGGGCTCGCAGCCCAAATGCACGACGGCCTGCCCCACCATTGCGTCTTCCCACAAGGCCCCTGTCCCGGTCAAACGACCCTACGGCCACGACCGGACAACAGCCCCCCGGCATTTTCATGCCCGTAGACTGCCGGCG
>JBOGYA010000096.1:0-9485 GCA_050696515.1 Solirubrobacteraceae bacterium | reverse complement strand
GCCCTGGGCGGCAGCCCAGCCGAGGTGCGTCTCGAGGATCTGGCCGACGTTCATACGGGACGGCACGCCGAGCGGGTTGAGGATCACGTCGACGGGCGTGCCGTCCTCGAGGAACGGCATGTCCTGCTCCTCGACGATCTTCGAGATCACACCCTTGTTGCCGTGGCGGCCCGCGAGCTTGTCGCCCTCGGAGATCTTGCGCTTCTTGGCGACGAACACGCGCACGAGGTCGTTGACGCCGGGCGGCAGGTCGTCACCGGCGTCGCGGGAGAAGGTCTTCACGTCGATCACCACGCCGCCCTCGCCGTGGGGGACCTTCAGCGAGGTGTCGCGGACCTCGCGCGCCTTCTCCTTGAAGATCGCGCGGATCAACTTCTCCTCGGCGGTCAACTCGGTCTCGCCCTTGGGGGTGACCTTGCCGACGAGCAGGTCGCCGGAGAGAACCTCCGCGCCGACGCGCACAATGCCGCGGTCGTCGAGGTTGCGCAGCGACTCCTCCGAGCGGTTGGGGATGTCGCGGGTGATCTCCTCCTCGCCGAGCTTCGTCGTGCGGGCGTCGATCTCGTACTCCTCGATGTGGATCGAGGTGAGCTCGTCGTCCTGCACGAGGCGCTTGGAGAGGATGATCGCGTCCTCGAAGTTGTAGCCCTCCCAGGACATGAAGGCCACCATCAGGTTCTTGCCGAGCGCCATCTCGCCCTTGTCAGTGGACGAGCCGTCGGCGAGCACGTCGCCGGCCTTGACCTTCTGGCCGGCGTCCACGCGGGGCTTGTGGTGGATCAGCGTGCCCTGGTTGGAGCGCATGAACTTCTGCAGCTCGTACTCGTCGGGCTTGCCGTCGGCGGGCTGCACGACGATCTGGGTGGCGTCCACGAACTCGACGGTCCCGGCGTTGCGAGCGAGCAGCACGTCGCCGGTGTCCAGGGCGGCGCGGCGCTCCATGCCGGTCCCGATCAGCGGCGCGTCGGCCTTCAGCAGCGGCACTGCCTGGCGCTGCATGTTGGAGCCCATCAGCGCGCGGTTGGCGTCGTCGTGCTCCAGGAACGGGATCATCGCCGTGGCGACCGACCAGATCTGCTCGGGGGAGACGTCGACGAGGTCGACGTCCTTGGGCCCGACCGTCACGTACTGGCCGGCCTGGGTGCGGCACAGGATCTCCGTGCCCTTGAGCTTGCCGGTCTTCGGGTCGACGGGGGTGTTGGCCTGGGCGATCAGCTGCTCCTCCTCCTGGGTGGCGTCCAGGTGGACGACCTCCTCGGAGACCACGCCGTCCTTGACCACGCGGTAGGGGGTAGTGACGAAGCCGTACTCGGAGACCTCGGCGAAGGAGGAGAGCGAGCCGATCAGGCCGATGTTCGGTCCCTCGGGGGTCTCGATCGGGCACATACGCCCGTAGTGGGTGGGGTGCACGTCGCGCACCTCGATCGGGGCGCGCTCGCGGGTCAAGCCGCCCGCGCCGAGCGCCGAGAGACGGCGGCGGTGGGTGAGGCCGGCCAGCGAGTTGGTCTGGTCCATGAACTGCGAGAGCTGGGAGGAGCCGAAGAACTCCTTCAGCGCGGCCACCACGGGGCGGATGTTGATGATCGTCTGCGGGGTGATCGTGTCGGCGTCCTCGGTGGTGAGGCGCTCGCGCACGACGCGCTCCATGCGGTAGAGGCCGATGCGGAAGGCCTCCTGGATCAGCTCGCCGACGGTGCGCAGGCGGCGGTTGCCGAAGTGCTCGTACTCGTCGAGGTGGTCGGCGACCGGCTCGCGCGGCATCGAGAGCGCCTCCGCCGCGTAGTCCTTGACCTCGAGTTCGGGGTGCTCGGGCAGGCCCAGGCGCTTGGGCAGCGACACGAGCTCCTTGACCAGCGCGAGGATGTCGTCGTGGGTGAGGGTGCGGGTGTCGATGTCGATGTCGAGACCGAGGCGCGAGTTGAGCTTGTAGCGGCCCACGCGCGTGAGGTCGTAGCGCTTGGGGTCGAAGAACAGCTGGTTGAGCAGCGCCTTGGCGTTCTCCACGGAGGGCGGCTCGCCGGGGCGCTGCTTCTTGAAGAGCTCGATCAGCGAGCCCTCTTCGGTGCGCGTCACTTCGGTGTCGGAGTCCAGGGTGTTGCGGATGTAGAGCGAGTCCTCGAACAGCCGCAGGATCTCCTCGTCGGCGGCGTAGCCCATCGCGCGCAGCAGCACCGTGACGGGCAGCTTGCGCTTGCGGTCGATGCGGACGTAGACCTTGCCCTTCTTGTCGATCTCGAGCTCGAGCCACGAGCCGCGGGCGGGCATCAGGTTGGCGATGAAGACCTGCTTCTCGCGGTCCTTGGGCTCCATCAGGTAGGCCCCGGGGGAGCGCACGAGCTGGGTGACGACGACGCGCTCGGTGCCGTTGATGACGAACGTCCCGCGCTCGGTCATCCACGGGAAGTCGCCCATGAACACCGACTGCTCGCGTATCTCACCTGTCTCGCGGTTGATGAAGGCAACCGTGACGGTGAGCGGGCGCGCGAAGGTCAAATCCTTCTCGCGGCACTGTTCGAGCGAGGCCACGGGCTCGTCGAAGGTGATCTCGCCGAACTGCACGGCGAGGTTGCCGGTGTAGTCCTCGATCGGCGAGATGTCGTCGATCGTCTCCCGCAGCCCCCCCTTCTGGGCGTCGGTCAGCCACTCGAAGGAGCGGCGCTGGATATCGATCAGGTTGGGTACGTCGCAGGACTTGTTCAGACGCGCGAACGAGCGGCGCGTCCGGAGGGCATCAGCAGCAGCCAAGAAAGACTCCTTCGAGGAGAGAGACGACGAAACGAGTGCAGAACGGCAAGGCGCAAGCGCGACCCGTCAAGATAGCACAGGCCACTGCCACCCTCAAGTGGGCAGCCAGCGCTCACGGACCCCGTCCCCTGAGACCGCGTATGTGGCGCGGTCTCAATCCCTCTGGGACAGCTACGGCTATCGGCCAGCGAGCGCGATTCTACCGGAAAATCCACCGAATTGTTAGCGCCGGGTAAAGCTAGGCAAAGGCCTACTGAAAAAAGAGGGGCCCGGCTCGCCGGCCTCCGGCCGACTGCGCCACCCTCTATGTCAGCTCGACGCTGGCCCCGGCCTCCTCGAGTTCCTGCTTGAGCTTGTCGGCCTCGTCCTTCTCGATGCCCTCCTTGACGGGCTTGGGGGCCTCGTCGACAAGCGTCTTGGCCTCCTTGAGGCCGAGGCCGGTGGCGGCGCGCACCACCTTGATGACCTGGATCTTCTTGTCGCCGGCGCCGGTGAGGACGACGTCGACGGTGCTGGGGCCTTCTTCCTCGGCGGCCGCCTCGCCGCCACCCGCGCCAGCCGCGGCGGCCACGGGCGCGGCCACAGCGGCGGCGGAGACGCCGAACTCCTCCTCGAGCGCCTTGATGCGCTCGGCGAGCTCGAGCACGGAGATGCCCTTGAGCTCCTCGATCCAATCCTGGGTGCTGGTTGCCATGTTTCAGTCCTCCTGGGGGGTTGAAGTTGCGGTTGCGGTCTCCTTCTGCTCGCGCACCTGCCCGAGCGCGACGGCGAGGCCGCCGAGCAGCGCGCCGAGGGTGCGCACGAGTCCGGTGACGGGGGAGGCGACGACGCCGACGAGCTGCCCGTAGAGCACTTCGCGGGAGGGCAGGCGTGAGATCGAGCGCAGCTGGTCGGCGTCGAGCGCGGCGCCGTCCATGAGGCCACCCTTGAAGGGCAAGAGCTGGGTGAGACGGGCGTAGTCGGCGATCGCCTTGGCGGCGAGCGCGGCGTCGCCGCGGACGAACGTGAGCGCGGTGGGGCCCTGCAGCAGCGGCTTGAGCTCGGAGGCGCCCGTCTGGTCGGCGGCGCGTTCGGTGAGGGAGTTCTTGACGACGCGGAAAGTGGCGTCGGCCTCGCGCAGCTTCGCGCGCAGCTCGGCGGCCTGGGGCACGGAGATGCCGCGGTAGTCGACGGCGAAGACGGCCTGGGACTGCTCGATGTCACTGGCGATCTCGGCGATCGCCACGGCCTTCTGGTCTCTGTTCATGGGGCTCCTGTCCCGGGCTTCTGCGTAGCGACGCGGCCGGGGGTCTTAGGTTGCCGGTATAGGCTCCCAAAAAGAATACTTGACGGCACCCGCTGGGGCCACCGCCGACGGTCCGCTGCGGCCACCGCGCACCGCGGAGGCTCAAGCCGCAGCCGCGGCGGGCGAGCCCTCCTCAACGATGTCGCGGGTGCGGGAAGGATCGACTTTCACACCGGGCCCCATCGTGGAGGCGAGGGTGACGGTGCGCAGGTAGCGGCCCTTGGCGGCGGAGGGCTTGGCGCGGATCAGCTCCTCGATGACGGCGGCGTAGTTCTCGAGCAGCCGGCGCTCCTCGAAGGAGGCCTTGCCGATCACGAGGTGGACGATCGCGGTGCGGTCGGTGCGGTACTCGACCTTGCCGGCCTTGGACTCCTCGACGGCCTTGGCGACGTCCATCGTGACGGTGCCGACTTTGGGGTTGGGCATCTTGCCGGCAGGCCCGAGGATGCGCCCCAGGCGCCCGACGACCGACATCAGGTCGGGGGTGGCGATCGCGACGTCGAACTCGTCGAAGCCCTCCTCGATCCGTTTGGCGAGGTCCTCCCCGCCGACGACGTCGGCGCCGGCAGCCTCGGCCTCGGCGGCCTTGGCGCCCTGGGCGAAGACGGCGATCTTGACGTCGCGCCCGAGGCCGTGGGGCAGCGCGATCGTGCCGCGCAGCTGCTCGTCGGCGTGGCGGACGTTGAGCCCGGTGCGGACGTGGACCTCGACGGACTCGTCGAACTTTGCGGCGGCGAGGCCCTTGACGAGCGCGACGGCCTCGGCGGGCGGGTACTCGCGCTCGCGCTCAACGCGCGCGCGCGCCTCCGCGTGGCGGCGTGAGTGGTGCGCGCTCACGCCTCAACCTCCACACCCATCGAACGCGCGGTGCCGGCGATGATGCGCGAGGCGTGCTCGATGTCGTGGGCGTTCAGATCGGGGAGCTTGCGCTCGGCGATCTCGCGCAGCTGGGCACGGGTGAGCTTGCCGACCTTCTTGCGGTGGGGCTCCCCGGAGCCCTTGTCGATGCGTAGGGTCTGGCGGATCAGCACAGCCGCGGGCGGAGTCTTGGTGACGAACGTGAAGGAGCGGTCCTCGTAGACGGTGATGACGACGGGGATGACGGTCCCGGTTTCGGACTGGGTCTGCGCGTTGAAGGCCTTGCAGAACTCCATGATGTTGATGCCGTGCTGCCCCAGCGCAGGGCCGACCGGCGGGGCGGGGGACGCCTGCCCGGCGTTGGCCTGCAGCTTGATTGTCGTCAGAACCTTCTTAGCCATTGCTCTCCACCACCGCTACAACTTTTTGACCTGGTCGAAACCTACCTCCACCGGGGTCTCCCGGCCGAAGATTGATACCAGGACCTTGAGCTTGGCGGCGTCGTCGTTGATCTCGGAGATCTCACCCGAGAAGTCCGACAGCGGCCCGGAGACGACCTTGACCGTCTCGCCGATCGCGAACTGGGCGCGGGTGCGGGGGGCCGTGGCGACCTCCTTGTGCAGGAGGCGATCGACCTCGACCTGGGTCAGGGGCACGGGCTCCTGCGCGGCGCCGACGAAGCCGGTGACGCCGGGGGTGCCCTTGACGACGCCCCAGGAGTCCTCGTTGAGCTCCATGTTGACGAGCACGTAACCGGGCATCGTGCGCTTCTCGACGGTCACCTTCTGGTTGTCCTTCATCTCGGCGACGGCTTCGGTCGGGACGACGACCTGGCGCACGGCGCGCTGCTGGCCGAGCGAGACGATCCGGTGTTCAAGGTTGTGCTTGACCTTGTTCTCGTGACCGGAGTATGTGTTGAGGACGTACCAGCGGAACATTCACAGGCTCCTAGAAGGCCTCGGAGAGACGATGGAGGGACAAGGGGGCGCTAAAGAATGAAGTTAACGATCTTCTGTGCCACCCAGTCGGCGGCGCCAAGGTAGACGCCGGCGACGGCGACGAAGCCGAGCACGACCGCGGTGGCCTGAGAGACCTGCGCCCGGTCGGGCCACTGCACCCGCTGGAGCTCGGCCCAGGAGGCGCGCAGGAAGGCAGCGGCGCGTGAGGGCAGCCGGCGGCGGGGCTCGCGGTGCTCGACCGCCCGTCCCGCCGCTTCGGCAGGGGCGGGCATCCGGTCTCCGGCACCATCGCCGGCGGGGTCGAGCGCCAGACCGTTGCCGCCACCCCCACCGCGGCGTGCGGGCGGGCCGCCCCCACCGGCGGCGGGCAGCAGCTCCGACGATGGCGCCCCGTTGCCGTCGGTCGAGCGGTCGGGCGGGCCGTCACCGCGCTCGGGGCCATCGAGCTCGGCGGGCGGCGCCTCGGGCGCTTCGGTCGGCACGGGCAGGCCGCCGGCGCCCCTGACGAGCGCGGCGTCGAACTCGTCGACCTCACCGGAGGCGTGCTCGAGCGCGCCGGGAAGGTCCGCGCGGTGGAGCTCTGAGTGCGCAGCGGTGGCGGCGCCCCGGGGGGCACGCCGTTCACGGCGCTGCTTTGCGCGTTTGCGGTCACGGGCCACGGCAGCGCTCCCGCGCTAGCGGGTCTCCCGGTGCCCGGTGTGCCGGCGACACCAGCGGCAGTACTTGCGCAGGGCGATCCGGTCGGGGTTGTTGCGCTTGCTCTTGTTGGTCTGGTAGTTACGACGCTTACACTCCTCGCAAGCGAGGGTGACGGCGATTCGAACGTCTCCGCGGGCCATATCGTTTCCCTGCGTAGTCGTGAGTGGACGGCTGCCCCAGGCGAAGAAAAACCCCGCCTGGCGCGAGGTCCAGCAAGTTTAGCGCGGTTTGCCCGCCGGGGGGCGGCGGTGGGCCGGCGCCCTCACGCCGCGCGACGGCAGCCCGGGTGAGGTGCGGGGAGTTGTCTCCGACGGACAGGGCGCGCGGGCGATCCGCCTGTACTGCTTGGAGATCGTCCACGTGGGCGATCTGTGCCACAGGGCCGGTGTGCGCGGGGCCTCCGTGCCCCGCGGCCGGGCGCACCGCTCCGGCTACGGAAGCCGCGTGAGCCCCAACACCGCGTCGAAACCCCGGTCGAAGCTGACGATCTCCGCGATCTGCCGGCGCCGCATGACGGCGGCGTGCAGCGCGTCGCGCGCGGACAGCTTCGGGTGCGCGTGCACGAGGTCCTTCGCGAGGAAGACGTCGTGCTCCTCGACCGGGAAGACGTCGTCGACGATCCCTCGCAGCGAGTCGAAGGCCTGCTCGATCTTGTGGCGGCGGTCGGTGGCGACGTAGCGGTGGAGGATCTCTTGGAAGACCTCGCTGCTCGTCACCAGCCGCCGTCGCCCGGCGGCCAGCCGCTCCAGCGCAAGCTGCGCGTCGGTCTTGTGAGGGTGCGGCCGCCCCACCAGGTACATCGGGACATTCGCATCGACGAAGATCACACGTCGTCCGCGCCCGCGAGCCCCGCCTCGATCTCGGCCAGACGTCCGGCCTCGGTCTCGGCCAGCATCGTCTCGATGTCGACCTCGCGTCCGCCGATCTCATAGCTAGCGGCCTTCCGGATCACCGCCAGCTTGGCGTCGACATCGCCGCTCGACGCTTCGCGCTGCGCCACGCTCAGGGCCTGGCGCACCCACTCGGACAGGCTCACCCCCGCCGCCCGAGCGGTGCGCTCGTAGCACGTCAGGTCGGTATCTCCGACCACCACCTGGAGGCGCTTACTCATACTAGTAGTATAGCGCACTACTCAACCGAGTCAAATGGAGGCGGTGGTGCGTCGTCTCAGCGGCCCGTCTGCGCGCGGATCGCCCGCTCGACCTGCTGACCCCTGGGGGTGAGGGCCCAGGCGTTGGGCTCGCCGCGGCCAGGGTCGACGGCGGCGTTCGCGATCAGTCCGAGGTGCTCCAGGCGCCACAGCAGCTTCGACATCTGGCCCTGGTCGGAGATGCCGGAGGCGTCGGCGACCTCGCGGTTGGTGGATGCCCGCCCGCCCAGCTCGGAGATCGCGAGCAGCACCCGCATGGTGCGGTAGGTCAGGCGCATGTCGAGCTCGCGCAGCGGGTCGGCCGGCGCTGGGAGGCGCCTGCGCGTCTTCGGGACGGGCCGCTCCAGCTCGCGCGCAGCGGCGGCGGCGCCGAGGTAGGGCAGCACGACCATGCCCATCAGCTCGTTGAGCAGCCCTGAAAGCGGCCCGGGGCTCGGCTCGCACAGCCGCGCATGGATCACCGCAAGGACCGCGCCGGCCGCGCCTTCGGCGACGATCCGCGCCGGCCGGCGCCTCGCGCCGCCGCGCGGGCGCGCACCGCCTTCGTGCACCGCGTCGACCAGCGCCTCGACGACGCGCGCGCGGTGCTCGAGGGCGGGCCGCTCGGCGGCCAGCACATCGACGACGCATAGGCGACCCAGCGCGGGCTCCTCGTCCAGGAACTTCAGCAGCGCCTCCAAGCCCGCCCCGATCCGATCCCGCCATGCGCTCCCCGCCCCCTCGTACGCGGGGACCACGACCGCCGCGGCGCGCGCGACGGCGTGCTCGAACGCCGCCAGCAGGCAGTCGTCGCGGTCTGAGAAGAGGTCGTAGAACGTGCGCCGCGAAACGCCGGAGCGCCCGACGATGTCCGCGACCGTGATCGCGGAGACGCCGCGCTCGCACACGAGCTCGACCATCGCCGTGACGATCCGCGCGCGCTGGATCTCGGCGACCCGCTCGCGGCCCGGCGCGCCGTCCCCGCCCGCCGCCGGAAATCGCGCGGGGGGCGGCCCATTCGCAGCCAGGCCCACAGCTCGACTCGCCGTCGGGCCACAGGCGACCCCCATCTCCTCCCGGCCCGGCGCAGCGCGGGACCCGGAGGCGCGACCGGCGCGACCGCGGCCGGCCGTCGGTGCCGCGGCGCTACGGCTGTGCGATGACATCGCGACCCACCACCCCCGCTACCCCTGCTTCCGCCTCCCCTTCGCGCCCTTCCCCTTCGGCCTCCCTTGCTTCCGCTTGTGCCGCTTGTGCTTGGCGCTCTTCGCCTTGCCGCAGCCGGTGACGGCGATCTTTGTGCGCTGCTTGATCAGCGCGCCGTTCTGCGCGACGAATTCGGTCGGCATCGCGAGCTTCTGCTTGCAGAGGTTCCCGTTCGCCGCGAGCGCGGAGTACTTGCCCTCGGGCAGGTTCAGTTCGAAGCTCCCGACCGGCGCGTCGGGGACCGTCTTGAACGTGCTCGACGTGATCCCCGTTTTGCTGATGAACGTGTCCCCGACGAGGTCGATCGTGACGCCGTAGCCCTGCAGCACGACGATCAGGTTCGGGAACGCTTCGCCGCCGTTGGAGACGAAGTACGCGGGGCCTTCCAACGGGACCGGGACCAGCGGCGAGATCGCCTTCGCGTGCCCCACGACCGACGCCGCCGGGCACCCCGCCGGGTTCGCGTGGAACTGCGCGGCGGTGCACGCCTTCTGCAGCGTCGTCAACCGCGACGGCAGCACCTTCGGAAGTTCGACTTTGACCTTCGCGATATTCGCCTGGCTACCAAACGCGGACTTCGGGTAGGTCAGGTGCACGCTCAGGC
>JBOGYA010000095.1:0-9538 GCA_050696515.1 Solirubrobacteraceae bacterium | reverse complement strand
GGATAGGCCCCCCGCCCAGGGGGGCGGGGCCGGGTTGGGGGTCGCGCGGGGTGGGCGACCGGGCGTGCGGCCCTATCCCGCGACACGCCCTGACCGCGGCGGACGCCAGGGCGGGCGATCGGTGGGCGCGGCGCGCGGAGGTGCCGGCGCCCACCCACCTCCGCGCGAGTGGTGGGAGCTGAACGAGCAGGGCACGATCCTGCGGGGGGAACGCTCGGGGATGACGCTGCGCCTGGGGGACCCGATCGCGGTGCGGGTGGGGCGCGTGGACCCGCGACGCGGCCGGGTCGATCTCGACTTGGCGCCGGCGCCCGGCGATGGAAGCGGGGCCGGCCGCGGAGCCAAGGGGGCAGCGCGGGGGCGGTAGGCTCGGTGGGCGATGGCGAAGAGGAGCGGCGGAAAGCGCAAGGTGGGTGCGGGGGACGTGGCGAGCAACCGCTACGCGGCCTACCGCTACGAGCTGTTGGAGCGCCTGGAGTGCGGGATCGAGCTGCGGGGCACCGAGGTGAAGGCGTTGCGTGCCTCGGGGGCGCAGCTGAAAGAGGGGTACGTGGCGATCCGCGCAGGAGAGCTGTGGTTGCACAGCGTCCACATCCCCCCCTACGGCCCTGCGGCGAGCGAGAACCACGAGCCCGAGCGTGACCGCAAGCTGCTCGCGCACCGCAGCGAGATCGAGCGCCTGGAGGGGAGGGTCAAAGAGCGGGGTCTCACGGTGGTGCCGACGCGGATGTACTTCCGGGACGGCCGCGCGAAGGTGGAGATCGCGCTGGCGCGGGGGAAGGATCTCTACGACAAGCGCGAGGCGATCCGCGAGCGCGAGGTCAAACGGGATCTGGAAAGGGTGACCAGGGCCAGGCGCTAGAGGTGGCTGAAGCTGTGGCCGCCGCTGATCAGCAGGTGCGTTTCGGCCATCCCGAAGGCGAGCCCCACGGCGAGGCCGATGTAGACGATGCCGACCAGCAGACGGTGGTGGGGGGCGACGCGGTAGTAGGCCTCCTGCGCCGGGGAGCGGGTTTTGCGCAGCTTCCAGCGGCGGTAGAGCTCGAAGCCGCCGAACAGCACGATGATCAGCAGGATCGGGTTGGGGGGAAGCGCGAAGAGCATCACGAGCAGCGCGCCGAAGCCGAGGAACCACATCCAGGGAGCCATCGCGGCCATCGCGCGGCCGCCGTCGAGGGGCACGATCGGCAGCAGGTTGAAGAGGTTGATGAGGAAGCCGATGTAGGCGAGGGCGATCAGCATGTCGCTGTGGGTGAGCTCCCCGACGACCGCAACCGCGGCGGCGGCGAGGCTGCCGAGGATCGGGCCGGCGAGCCCGACACGCGCCTCGGCGAGAGCGTTGTCGCCGAGCGACTTCGCGGTGATGAGGGCGCCCATGAAGGGGATGAACATCGGCGCGCTCGCCTTGATCCCCTCGCGACGCAGCGCGATCACGTGGCCCATCTCGTGGATGAACAGCAGCACGACGAAGCCGGCGGCGAACTCCCAGCCCCAGAAGAGGGAGTAGGCGGCGACGGACACCAGCGCGGTGCCCGCGGTGAGGAAGAGTTTCGTATAGGGCAGTGCCACGACCAGCGCCTTGAGCGCGGCGCCGAACTTGGCGGCCACAGCGACGATACCCGCGAGCGCGGAGCCGATCCGCCTGCGCAGCCCTTGGCGCTGGGCGCCGAACGGCTCGCCCTCCAGCGCCGCGCCGCTGCGCGCGGGGGCGTGTGCCAGGGGCATGCCGTTCACCACCGTGGCCTGTGCGGTGGCGCCGACCCCCTCCCCACTCATCCCCGCGGCGCCCGGCGGGAGGGAGCCGAGCACGGATGCGGCGCCGGGCAGGGGCGTAGCGCTGTACGTGGGGTAGGTGCCGAGCGGCGGGTAGCCGGCGGGTGCGGCGGGGTTCTCGTCCATGGACCCATTGTGGCACGCGCGATAAGCGGTGCCTAAGCCTGTCCAAGGACTCTCCCGAGCGGCGCTCGAGCAGCGTCCCGGCGTTTTCTCCGGAGAATGCGGGGAGGCGCCAAAAAAAGCCTTGCAATCCCCGTGGGAGAGGCGTACTGTGAATACAGACGCGGAACCGAGCCGCCAAAGAGCGAGGCCAACGAGGTGTGAGGCCGCGCCACCCAAGCCGGAGGGTCTTAGGGCCAGACGGGGCGGGTTCCTCGAAGGTGGCCCGGGACCGCGTCGCTTTTGCTAGAGGGCCGCCGTGGCGTTCCGCTCCGGGTATCCCTCTGCTCGGCCTCGGGTCTCCCATCGGGTCCCGCACCGCCTCTCCTCTCCTGTCCACTACCTGGTCTCCTACGTCTGGCAAGAGCTCCGTGGGTGGGCGGAAGCGCGCTACACTTGAGGAGTAAGCATCCTCGGGGACGACAGGCTTCGACGCGGTCGGTTCGTGGGGGTGGTGGCGAGCCGAGGTTCCGGGAGGCCTCGTAAATCACCCGGAAAACCATAAGTGCGGACTCTCACGAGTACGCCCTCGCGGCCTGATTAGAAACCAGGCCTGAGGTCTCGGCCCCCGTTAGCCTGCGGCGGGGATCCCCGGGATCAGATAGCAGGCTTACCCGGCGAGGCCCGCTCCCGCCGAACCGGGGACACCTTCAGGGAGCTGGTCCCCCGCAACCCCGCCGGCGAGGCGAGCAGGGGACGAGATCAGAGCGCCGGCTACGCTCGTAGAAGCCGCCTTTTCACGCGACTGTGGACGTGGGTTCGACTCCCACCGTCTCCATCACCCACCCGAAGGTCGAACCGCCAACCTCGTGGTTCGACTGTCGTTCGCCCCCGTCCACTTTTTCGTACGTTGCCAAACCCCGGCCGTGGCGGCGCGGTCGGGCGTGATGATGCGGTATGTGGGCTGGATGTCGTGCCGGCCGTTGACGCGCAGCTCGGCTATGAGGATGCGTAGGAGTGCCTTGGCCTGCTCGGGTAGAAGCGATCGAGTACGCGGTGGCGGTAGAGGAACAGCAGCCGGTCCTGGCAGCGACGCTTGAAGGAGAAGAACAGCAATTGCAACTGCCCGGTGCTCAGCACCTGATGGTCGTACAGACAAAGGGCGATCTCGCGGTCACGCCACGTCAGATGCCGCCCCAGCTCGAACACGCGATCCGCGCCCACGCGCACTCCACGTCGTGCGGATCTTGGTCTTGCAGAATCTCTCCTCGACCTCATTTGTCGGGGTTCGCTCGTTGGCCGGATCATGTGTGCCCGTGCGCCTTTCCCGGCATCGCGGGGCTTGAGGTCGCGCCACCGAAAGCGCCGGGGTAAGCGCCGCCCAAAACGCCGCCGGAAACGCCGGCCGCGCATTTGGTGGTCGCGTCGAGCAGGAGTTGCGCGAGCAGCGCGACCGCCTCGCGCTCCTGCTCGGGAGAGAGCGCGGTCAGCCGCGGCACTCTCACGCGAACGCCGCGGCCGTCTTTGCGACTGGTGGATTCGGATGCCCGCTTGCACGGGCGGCGGATGTCTTGGCTCAGATCATGGGTGCCGGCGGAAGACCCCTGTGGCGGGAACCCGAATGGCTCCCTCTACATAGAAAGGTCATTTTGACCCCCCGAATGAGTCACACCACGATGAAGGTTTAGGAAATCTTTAGCTGGCCACCGCCGGATTGCCGCAAACCAGCCCTGCAACAAACCGATGCATTAGACTTTGGCCAACATGGAACGCCGAGCTTGCGTCGTTCTTGTTGCTTTGGTTTTGCTGGGGTTGGTGGTCCCCCTATCGACTTCGGCTGCCAAGGGTGTCGGCGGCTTTCGGTGGCCATACCAACTCAGCCGCTCGTCTCGCGCGATCTGCATATTCATCTCCGGACTGGCGGTCATCTGCCGCGAGGTGCCTACTTCTACGCCGTCGCCGTGTTGAGGAACTATCCCCACTACTCTCCCGAGGCTCCGCCGCTATGCGCCATCTCCAGCGACATGGGGAGCACAGAATATGGCGTTTCGCATAGCGGCAACGCGGTCAACCTGACGCTAGGGCCAGCAGCAGCCCCAGAAGATCGCTGGTGTCCGGGCACCTACACCGGCGCCGGGTTCGACAACGACGTTTGTGTTGGCTTCGGGGACATGGCGAGCGCTCGGGTTCGCGGGCCGAGAATCATCCACATCGACCACATTCACGGTCGCCGCTGGACACGGAACCAAGATCACGATCGCCTTGCCTTCAAGCCCGATCGCCCAACGCGGCGGGCTGCGGACGTGCCGCTAAATCGCGGTGGCAAACTCGATGGCGCTTTCCCGCCGCGTAATCGGCGGCGTGCCATCTGCTTGGCCTACAGGCGATGCACCGACGGAGCGAACGTATGGTACGATATTTGGTACCAGTGAAAGGAGATGGCGGTGGCGATCACGGCTAGCGAGGCACGCCGGGGGCTGTTCCCGCTGATCGAGAAGGTCAACGACGATCGGGCGGCGGTCGAGATCACGTCCAAGCGCGGCAATGCCGTGCTCATGTCGGCCGACGAGTACGCAGCGTGGCACGAGACGGCGTACCTATTCCGCTCGCCCGCCAACGCACGGCGCCTGCTCGATGCCGCTGAGGCGGCCGAGCGCGGCGAGACCGCTGAGCATCCACTCGACCGCGCGTGAGGCTGGTCTTCACGCCACAGGGCTGGGAGGACTACACCTACTGGCAGCGGGCAGATCGCGCGATCGTCAGACGCATCAATCGCCTGCTCGACGACGCTCTACGTGATCCGACGGGCGGGATCGGCAAGCCCGAGCCGCTCAAGTACGGGATCACCGGGGCCTGGTCGCGGCGGATCACCGAGGAGCACCGGCTGGTGTACCAGGTGCTTGACGCCGACCTCGTGGCCCTACAGGCCCGCTACCACTATGAGAAGTGAGAGCTACGCCGCCCCGGTCACGGCGCTCGGGCTACACGCTCAGCGCCTCCGCCCGCATGACCACGGGGTTTGCGCAACGTACGGTCCTCCAAGCGACGGTCGCGGGCACGTCGTCCCAACCGGGCCCCGATGGCGGTCTGCTGCGGTACGCTGAGGGTGTGGCTACAACGCTCGACAAGGACAAGCTGCACGATGTGCTCGACCAGGCGGTGATCGTGATCGATGAGCGGGATTTGGAGCGCTCGCGCCGTGATCCGCGTGTCCGTGAGTTCTACGAACGTGGTGCGAGGCTCCGGGCTGAACTGGAAGCCGAAGGCGCGAACTACGATTGAAGGCTGAGCCACTGCCGGCGCAGGCTGGGATTGCCCGGCACGTTCTGCTCGGAGTCTTGGAAGCCGAAGTGCTGCCGCCACATATCGGCGGTTCGGCCATCAAAGGGATCGACCACGAGTACGGTGGCGCCTATGTATGCCAGCGCCAGGCGCGCGGTATCGCCCGCGTGGCTCAGGAGCTCCTCGCCGATACCGGGCGCCTCTGCGGCGCGGGCGAACTGCGCGAGTAGGATCGAGGGTTGGGTGCGATTACTTGCGGACGCGAAACCGGAGGATGGTGACGCTGCCCAGCGACATACACCTGTTCACGACGACCTTGCCGCATCCGGTGCGCGTATCGCTCAACCCGTTCCTCCGAAGGCCTTGGGATGTTTCATGATCCCGTCTTGCCGTCCTGGGAAGATAGCGCCATGCAACGTGTGCTCGGAATCGGTGGGTACTTCATCAGGGCCGCCGACCCGGCGGCCCTGAGCGCGTGGTACCGCGATTGCCTCGGTTTGGACGCCGATGACAACGGCCTGTGGCGTCAGGGAGCGGGGCTGACGGTGTTTGCGGCGTTTGAGTCCGAGACCGACTACTTCGGGTCCCGCGTCCAGCAAACCATGCTCAACTTCCGGGTCCGCGACCTGGATGCGATGCTCGCGCAATTGCGGGCAAAGGGAGCGAAGGTAGCCGAAGAGACGCAGGACATGGAGGGTGTCGGTCGGTTTGGCTGGGTCACCGATCCCGAGGGCAATCGGGTCGAGCTGTGGCAGCCCGCATGAGTACCAGTGCGCGCCTCTGGAGCCGCCCTTCGGCCTGCGTGGGCTAGGTGCTGAGGCGATCCACGGCCGCGCCGAGCTCCCCGAGACTCACGCTGAGCGCCCGCGCGATCCGCTCCACCGTCGTCCACGACGGGTTCGCGAGACCCCGTTCGATCTTCGACAGCGTGCCCGTCGTCACGCCGGCCTCATGCGCGAGGTCTTCCTGCGTGACCCCGCGCTCCTCGCGCAGCCGCCGGATGACGGCCGCCAGTGCCGGGCTCGCCCCCTCGAGCGGTGACATCCAGCAACCATCCCATGCGACCAGCCGTTAGGTCCATGCACAGCTCAACAAGTCTTTTGCTGCTAACTGAGATCGGCTGGTAGGCTGCGCACGGTCGGAGGGCTCATCCCCTAATGCGCCCCTCGCACGGCCGGCGCTGGTGCTCAACCCCTCCAGCGCCGGCCAGCTACCAAAGGAGCCACCACGACCACCAGCACGCTAAGGACCCCCCGCTCGGTCAGCGGCGGCTACCTCGTGCCCGTCGACGAGCTGCAGGTCGGTGACCGCCTCCGCTACCACGGCCCCGAGGGGACACGGTGGCAGCTGATCCTCGGGTTCGAGGAGCTGCCTCAGAGTCGCCGCATCGGCACGGACCTCAACGGCGAGAGCTGGCGGCTGCGACGCCGCACGACGCAGGTGGTACGAGCGGCGCGAGAGGGAGAGCGAGCTCGGCCAGCCTGAGCTGAGTCTGGATTATAGTCACACTCTAGTTTTAGAGTAGTATTCTGGTATCCCCTCCGCCGCCTCTCCCCGCCAGGAACGACGCAAGCAGCGAACCGCCACGGCGATCCTCGACGCCGCCGAAGGGCTGTTTCTCGAGCGTGGGTACCTGGCGACCACGGTCGAGCAGGTCGCGGCGCGGGCTGACGTGGCGCTCGGCTCGGTGTACGGGCACTTCGCTGGCAAGGAGGGGGTGTACGCGGCCTTGGTCGATCGTGCTTTGGACCTGGACCGGCGCTACTGCGATGAGGGTTGGGAGTCGGGGTCGAACCCGGTCGAGCGGCTGCTCGGGTTGAGCGAGGGCTACCTGCGCTTCGCGCTCGAGCACCCCGGCCACTTCCGCCTCTTCCGCTTCCCCCCGCCCGGCGGGCCGACCGAAGGGCCGGCTGCCGCCGCCGCCCGGCGCGTCGCCGAGCGCGTCGCGAGCGAGGTCGAGCGCATCGCAAGCGAGATCGAGGGCATTGCCGGCGCCGTCGGCCAGGGTCTCGCCGAAGGGCTCGGGCGCGCGATCGACCCGCGCGCCACCGCCGTCTTCCTATGGACCGCCTGGGATGGGCTCATCGCCGCGCACCTGCTCCCCGGCAACATGGGGTTGAGCGAGGCCGAGCTCGACACGGTGCTTGCGATCGCGCGCCAGGTGCTCGCGCTCGGCCCGCTCGCGCCCGAGGAGCCTGGCGCGTGATCGCCTGGGTCGCCGCCGACGGCGCCTACGGAGGGACCCCGAGCTCTGGTGGGCACGACCTCGATCTGGCTGCCTGTGAGCGCGATGCACTCGTCGCCGGGCGGCGCCTGCGCTATCTCGACGCTGGCGCCGGCGAGCGCGCGTTGCTGCTCGTGCACGGCATGGGCGGATGCCGCCTTCACTGGTCTCATACCGTCCGGGCCCTCGCCGGCCACGCCCGCGTGCTCGCGCTCGACCTCCCGGGCTTCGGGGCGTCTGAGCTGCCCGCCGCCGGGGCCTCCCTCGACGGCTTTGCCGACATCGCCGCCGACTTGGCCCGCGCGCTCGGCATCGAACGGCTGGTCTTCGTCGGGCATTCGCTGGGCGGCCCGATCGCGATTCGCTTCGCGGCCCGCCACCCCGACCTCGCCGAGGCGATCGTGCTCGTCGGCGGCGCCGTCTTTCAGTTCAGCGCGCTGCTCGGACTGCGCGACGTGCCGCGCCTGTGCGCCGAGCGCCCGCGCGAGAGCGCCGCGATCGCCGCCGAGGTCATCGGTGCCGGGCTGCCCGTGCCGGCGGCTGCGTGTCGGCTGATCGCCCGCTCGGCGCTGCTCCGCCGCGCTTTCCTCGCGCCGTACGCATTCCAGCCCGCCGGCCTGGCTCCCGACGGCGCCGCGCTGCTGCTTGCCGGCGCCGGCGCGCGCGGCGTGTGGCCCACCGTGAGGGCGATCGGACGCTCCGAGCCGCTGGAGGGGATCGAGCGGGTCGCCTGCCCAATCCTCTCGATCGCCGGCCAACACGACCGCATCGCTCCGCTGCGCGACACCGAGGCCTTCCAGCGCCACGTGCCCCGCGCGCGCACGATCGTACTTGCCGGCTGCGGCCACATGGCGATGCTCGAGCGGCCCCAAGCCTTCAACGCGCAACTGCTCGCCTTCGCGCGCGAGCTTTCAGCGACCCCACCCACCCCGCCACGATAGGAGCCAGCGCCGTGACCCCACGCACCCCCACCACCATCCGCACCAACGACACGCTGATCGCCTCCGGGCTCGTCGAGCTCGCGACCGGAGCGCTCACCGGCTGGCCCTACGCGCTCGCGATCGAGGACCCGCAGAAGGCCCGCGGGCTGGGAATCCGCTCCGTCCCCCGGCTGCGTCAGTGGCACCTCGACCTGATCGCGCTCGGCGGGCTCTCCGTGCTCATCGGCAGCGCCGTCCCCGAGCTGCCGCGCCACGTCGCCTGGCCGCTCGCCGTCGGAGCCTGGACGAACGCCAACGCCTTCGGTGTGCTGGCGCTGCGGCCCGATCTGAAGGAGCACCTGGCCTACAAGGCGGCCGCCGTCGGGTCATTCGCGACCGTCACCTGGGGCTTCGGCGCGCTCGCCGTGCTCGGGCTGAGGCGGCGGCGAGCATCGTGAGCACGGTGCAGGTGGGGCCGCCCAGATCGCAGTGAGGCGACGTGGCTCTCAACTAGGCAGCGAAGGACGGCCGGATCGGTCATTCGGGTGAGCCTGCGGGCGCTGGGCCGGCGAGCGCGACGACCATCAGCCCGACCCAGGTATCGACAAGCGTTTCGTCGTCGACTGGCGCTGGGACGCCGAGGACATCGCGCAGCAGGCGGGAGGAGAGGAGCGACCCGAGTCCCAGGGCGGCTATTGCCTGAGCCTCTTGGCTTGGAATCGGCCGCTGCGCGCGTTCGCCGATCCATGTGGCGAAGCCCTCGAACGTGGAGCTCACCAACTTCTCGACGGCGGCCGTCAGCAGTTGCGGTCGGTTGCGTACGTCGGAGGCGAGAATGCGCAGCAGCTCGGACTCGGTGTCGAGCTCGGTGAGGATGTAGCGGGCGATCAGGGTTAGTTCGGATTTGAAGTCGCCGAGCGGGGTGAGCACGCGGCGGATCTCACGGAGGGCGTCCAGGCGCGCGAGCTGGCGCTCGATGCCGGCGGCGAGGACGGCTTCCTTGCTGTCGAAGTGGTGGTAGAGACCGCCGGCTCCGGGGGTGAGCCCGGCGGCGGCCTCGATCTTGGCGACGCTGGTGGCGGTGTAGCCGTGCTGGCTGAACAGGCGCATCGCCTGGTCGATGATCCGCTCGCGGGTCGCGCTTGACATGATCCGCTCCTAAGTATACACTTAGTTGAAGTCAACCTTTCCTGAAAAGAAGATGCCCAAAGTGTCCGACGTCGGACCGCCCCCAGAC
>JBOGYA010000094.1:0-9544 GCA_050696515.1 Solirubrobacteraceae bacterium | reverse complement strand
GCGCCACATCGCCGCGGCCTACGCGGGCCTCTACCGCGACGCGCTCGGCGCGGTCCCGCCGGGGGGTCTGCCGGAGGCCTTCCTGGCGGACGTCCCGGACGCGCTGGGGCGCCTGCTGCGCCGCTACGCGGCGGCGCACGGGCCGTTCACGACCGAGCAGCCGCGTGCTCGCTACGGCCTCGGCGCCGCGGTGGTCGAGTCGGCGCTGCGCGAGCTCGAGCGCGCGGGGACGGTGGTCCGCGGGGAGCTGCACCCCGATCCGGCGGCGCTGCGACGCCCGGCGCGGGGCGGCGACCCCTCCTCCACCTCGGCTGCCACCACCGCGCTCGGCGACGCCACCGCCCTCCCGGCTGTCTCACCCGCCTCTCGCGACGATGGGCGGGAGTGGTGTGACGTGGAGGTGCTGCGGCGCCTGCGACGGGCCTCGCTGGCGGCGTTGCGTCGCGAGATCGAGCCGGCGGAGCGGCGCGCGTACGCGGCGTTCCTGCCGAGCTGGCACGGGATCGACCGCCACGCCGCGGCCGGCGCGGGGGTGGATCGCCTGCGCGAGCAGCTCGTGCCGCTGCAGGGCCTCGCGCTGACGCCGCGCACATGGGAGCGGGAGGTGCTGCCGCGCCGGGTGGGGGCGTACTCGCCGGCGTGGATGGACGAGCTGTGCGCGAGCGGCGAGCTGGTGTGGGTCGGTGCGGGCGCCCTCGGCCGCACCGATGGCCGCGTGGCGCTGTACTTCCGCGAGGACGTGGCGCTGCTCGGCCCGCCGCCGCGGCGCGGGGAGCCTGCTCCGGGGCCTAATCCCCCGGGGTCTAGTGCCCACGCGCGCGTACGCGCGCGTCTTAATAGTGGAGGGTGTTTCTTTACCGATCTGCTCGTCGACGTGGAGCTGCCTGCCCCAGAGCTTGCGGAGGCGCTGTGGGACCTCGTGTGGGCGGGGGAGGTGACCAACGATGCGTTTGCCCCGCTGCGCGCGCCGCGCCTGAAGCTGGCCCCGTCCTCTCGCCCATCGGCCGGAATGCCGCGGCGCGGCGGGCGCTTCTCGATGATGGGGCGCCCGTCCGCCCGCCGCGCGGGTGCGCATCCACCGGGTCGCTGGTCACTGACGGCGCCGCTGTTCGGCGACACCGGCTCCCCGGCCGATCGCCTGCGGGCGCTGGCGGAGCTGCTGCTGGAGCGCCACGGGATCCTCACACGGGAGCTCGTGCTCGCGGAGGGCGTGCCGGGGGGCTTCGCGGCGCTCTACCCCGAGCTGTGCCGCCTGGAGACGCTGGGGGTGGCGCGGCGCGGCTACTTCGTGGAGGGGCTGGGAGGCGCGCAGTTCGCGCTGCCGGGTGCGGTCGAGCGCCTGCGAGCGCAGCGTGACGATCGCGGGCCTACCCGGGCGGGTGTGCGGCCAGTCATGCCTTCGAGCACAGACGTCCGGCCACTGGTCCTCGCCGCCACGGACCCGGCGCAGCCGTACGGCGCGGCGCTGCCGTGGCGCGCCTCCCCAGGGAGTCGGAGACAGGACCGCTTGGCTGAGCGACCAGCGGCGGGGGGCTCCGCGGAAATGACTGGAGCCCACTCGCCGCGCCGCCCACCGCGGCCCTCTCCGTCGCGGACGGTTGGAGCCCGCCCACCCCGATCGTCCTCCCCGGCACGCGTGCCGGGGGCGAGCGTGGTGCTGGTGGGCGGGGAGCCGGTGCTCTACCTGGAGCGTGGGGGGAGAGCACTGCGGGTGCTGCTTGCGGGACCCGAGGATTCGCGCGTTCAGCAGGGACTTTTGGCGCTTGCGGAGCACGCGCGGGCGGGTCGGCTGCCGGTGCGGATCGCGCTCGAGCGGGTGGACGGCGAGCCGGTGCTCGGCTCGCGCTGGGAGGCGGCCCTGGAGCGGGCCGGCTTCCGTGTGGGGCCGCGGCGCGTGGAGCTCGCTGCGACGCTGAGCACCCGATAACCGCCTGACGGAGCCGTTCGAACAGGCTGCCACACCGCTAGACGCAGCTGTTCGGACAAGTTGGCATAATGGGGGAGATTGGCCCTTGGGAGTGGGATCGGAAACGTCGGACGGATCCCACAATTTTTAACTTGCAATCTATGGGCAATCCTGTATGGTCGATCACGTGGGGATGAGTGGAACCGAGAGGGAGCTGAGCGCGATGTACCGCCGGCTACCACACGGCCCGCACGGGATGGGGCGCGACGCGGTCGCCCGCCACCAGCGGGCGCGTCTGTTCGGGGCGATGATCGAGGCGATCCATCGCCAGGGCTACAAGGGGACGACGGTGGCGCACGTGATCGCGTTGGCGGGCGTGTCGAGGCGGGCGTTCTACGAGCAGTTCGCCAACAAGGAAGACTGCTTCCTGGGCACCTACGACATCGCGGTGGCGCGCGCCAAGCGGCGGATGGTCGACGGGTGGATGAGCGAGCGCGGCTGGGCCAACCGCGTGCACAGAGCGTGCCAGGCGTTCGTCGAGGACGCGCAGAGGAACGTCAAGTCAACGCGCCTGGTGCTGATCGAGGGGCTCGGCCTCGGGGCCAAGAGCCGCGAACGGCTGATGCGCTCGGCGCTCGCCTTCGAGCGCGTGCTTGCCGGCGGCTTCAGAGCGGCGCCCGACGGGGTGCAGCTCCCCGCGCTGGGACCGAAAGCGATCGTCGGCGGCGGGCGCTACATGATCTTCGAGCGGGTGCGCAGCGATCGCGTGGCGGAGCTGCCGACGTTGACCGACGAACTGCTCGACTGGGTCAGTGCCTACCGCTCCCCTGCGGCGCGGATCGGGGTGGCCCGCACCGGCCCGCCGCACCGCCCGGCGGAGCCGGCCCGCTTCCTGGAAAGCGAGGAGAAACGCGCTCGCGTGCTCGGCGCGGTGGTGCACCTCACGTTGGACGAGGGCTACATCGAACTGACCGATCCACAGATCGCGCAGTTCGCCGGGATGTCGACGGAATCGTTCCACAAACACTTCCCCTCCAAGCAGGAGTGCTTCGTGGCGGTGGTGGACGAGTTCGTGGACGAAACGATCGAGACGATCGCCGCGGCCGCCGCCCGCGCAGAGAGCTGGCCGGAGGCGGCGTACCTCGGCGTGAAGGCGGGCATCGACCACTGCGCCGCGCATCCAGGGCTCACGAAAATGACGTTTGTGGACATCTTCGACCTCGGCCCGGTCGTGACGGAGTGCATCGGTCGTACGCTGGGCAAGCTCGCGACCATGCTGCAGGAGGCTTCGCCCGAGCCGCGCCGCGCTCCGCTGCTCGCGCACGAAGCGGTGGTGGGCGCACTGTGGGCGATCATCGGCAACTACGCGACGCCCAAGCGTGTGAAGTACCTGCCGTCGCTGGTGGACCACCTCGCGTTCCTGGTGATCGCCCCGTACGTCGGCCCGAAGACGGCGGGACTGACGATCGACGCCACCCGTAGAAGCCTCGCCCGCTACGAGCGCGGCTGAGTCCAACCGCCTCCCGACGCCCCGGCGCGGGCGTCCCGGCAGGTCCGCACGTCCCCCGAGCACACCCTATGCTGGGGCGGTGATGGGCGTCCCGGGCTCCAGCACCGCGCTGCGCAAGGTGGGGCACAAGGGCGCCGCGCACCTGGCGCCGGGCAACACGCTCGCCAGCTTCGAGGCGGCGGTGCGCGCGGGCGTGGACATGATCGAGTTCGACGTGCTCAGCGAGCGCCCGGACGGAAGCGGGCGGCTGCTGCTTGCCCACGACTACAGGGCGCTGCGCGCCGCGCAGGCGCCGCTCACGCTGCGGGCGGGACTCGAGCACCTCGCGAGCGAGGCGTACGCGGGCATCGAGCTCGACGTCGACGTGAAGCTGCCGGGCTACGGGGAGCGCGTGGTGGCGGAGCTGCGCGAGACGGGCCTGATCGAGCGCTCGCTGGTGAGCAGCATGTACCCGAAGGATCTCGACGCGATGCGCGCGATCGAGCCGTCGCTGCGCGTGGGCTGGTCGGTGCCGCGCGCGCGGCGCGACTACACGGAGGACCGGCTGATGGCGATCCCAGCGCTGGCGCTGCTCGCCGGCTACCGTGCCCTGCTGCCACGGCGCGCCCGCGCGGTCCTGCGGTCGGGCCGTTTCGACGCGGTGATGGCGCACTGGCGCGTGGTTACCCCGGCGCTGGTGCGGGCGGTCGCCGCGGGAGGCGGAGAGCTGTACGTGTGGACGGTGGACGACGCCGCGCTGATGGCTCGCCTCACGGCGATGGGGGTACACGGGATCATCACCAACGATCCGCGGCTGTTCTCCAGCTGACGCGGTCTGCCCGCCGCGGCGCCGAGGGCGCCGTCCACTGCCGGCTCGCCCTGGGCCTCGCCGCGCGGGTGCTACGTGAGCGTGCACGTCGCAGCGCTGAACCCTTTCGGTTCGGCGCCGGCGAGGCTCGTGTGCCCGGCGGCGGTGGGGCGGCTGGCGAGGTGCACCAGCCGCCCGGCGCGGCGCCACTGGAACTCTACGAGCCCACGCAGCGTGTAGGCGGCGGTGGTGGGCTTGAATTCGAAGGTGCGCCCTGCCTGGCGAGTGGAGGGGCCGGAGCCGATCTGCACGAAGCCGGAGTCGGCGCTCTTGCCGAGGTCCGCCCACTGGTGCGTGGAGGTGTCGAGCGATTGCACCAGGAAGCGCATGTACATCGTGTCGCGAGGGTGCCCGTCAGTGGGCATCGAGCCGCGAATGCCGATCGTGTGAGGGTGGTGGGGGGTGTTGCACAGGTCCACGGTGGCCCACAGTTCCGGCGATTGCGCCAACGCCCGGAACGACTGGCGGGCTGCCGGGTGTGCCGTGGCAGGGAGCGCCGCGACCAGCAGCGCCACGGCTGCGAGCAGCGCCGCTGCGGTCATCCTCGGTGGGGTCATCTTGTGAAGATAGCGCGGGCAAGAGAGCGAGCTGGCCGGTGCGGGGAGACGTTCTGGGGTGTGCGATCGACTGGCCGCATCGCCAAGTCGATCGCGGCACGCGCAATGCTGAATCGAGGGCGCGAGAAGGTGTGCTATCCACTTGCCGATGGGCGCACCGAGCTCAGCGGAGGTCGTGGAGCTGCTGGCGCGAGTTCCGGTGTTCTCGACGCTGGAGAGCGGGGACCTCGAGCGTATTGCGCAACTGGCGGTGCCGCGCAGCTTCGAGTCCGGCCAGGCGGTGTTCCGCGAGGGGGATCGGAGCGACACCTGCTACGTCGTGCACGAGGGGCGTGCGCGGGCGGTGCGTGAGCACGGCGATGGGCGCACGATCACGTTGGCGACGTTCGGCCCGGGCGACATCTTCGGGGAGCTCGCGCTGTTCGAGCAGGAGCGCCGCTCCGCCACTGTGGAGACGCTGGAACCGATGAGCGCGGTGGCGGTGCTCGGCCCAGACATGCGCAGGCTGATGTCAGAGCACCCTCAGATCGCGATGCGCCTGCTGGTCGCGCTCGGCCGGCGCCTGCGGGAGAGCAACGAGCGCCTCGCGCGCCGCTCCTTCCAGACGGTGCAGGGCCGCGTGGCCTCTGCGTTGAGCGAGATGGTCGCTCAGGCGCAGTTGCAGAGCCCACCGATTCAGAGCACACCCGCCCAAGGCGCACCTGGCCAAGGCCCACCTGCCCACGCGGAGCACCATGATGTCTCGATCTCCGCCACCCAGGCCGACCTGGCGAAGCTCGCGGGTAGCTCGCGGGAGTCGGCGAGCCGCTTTCTGGCGGTGCTGGAGCGGGCAGGGGTCATCTCTCAGGGCAGGGGCCGGCTGGTGGTGCACGACCCGGAGGCGCTGCGCTCGTATGTCTTCTGAGCAGGACGATCGGAGCCCCGCCCGCCCGTCGCCGGCGAAACCACAGGAGCGCTCGGCCGGTGGAGTGGTGGTGCGGGGCGAGCAGACGCTCGTGATCGTGCCACGCCGTCGCGCGGCAAACGGCTCGCGGGTGCTGGGGCTGCCCAAGGGGCACATCGATCCCGGAGAGAGCCCGCTGCAGGCGGCGGTGCGGGAGGTGCGCGAGGAGACCGGGGTGGAGGCCGAGCTCGTGCGGGAGTTGGGGGAAGTGCACTACTGGTACAGACGCCACGGCCGCAGCGTGCCCAAGTCCGTCGTCTTCTATCTGCTGCGCTACCGCTCAGGCGAAACTGAGGACCACGACGATGAGGTCGAGGAAGTGCGCTGGATGGCGCTCGCGGAGGCGTGCACCGCGCTCACCTATGAGGGCGAGCGCGAGATGGCCAGGTGTGCGCTGCGGGCAAGGGAGCCCTAGAGGGTCGGCGGGCCGGAGGTTGGCGAGCCGAGCCTCTCTTGAGATAGCCTGCAACTCGTGCAGGTGCTCAACTTCTACTCCACCATCTTTGCCGACGAGCTCAAGCGGGGCCGTAAGACCGCCACGATCCGACTCGGCGACAAGTCGGACAAGTACCGCAAGAACCAGCTGGTGTTGGTGACGATCGGCTACCAGTACTCTCCGCGGGAGCGGATCTTCGAGGCGGTGATCGACCAGGTCGAAGTCACGCGGCTCGGGGACCTCTCTCCGCGTGACATCAAGCACGACAACCCCGAGTTTCGCCGCCACGAGGAGCTGATCCACTTCCTCGAGCAGATCTATGGTCGCGATGTCTCGGTCGACGACACCGTCACGGTGGTGCGCTTCTCGCGGATCATGGACACGCCCTCGGGGATGACAGAGGCGATGAAGGGCTTCGGCGGCGCCCAGAACTGAGGGTTCTGGCAGTCCGGGCACGAAAGTGCCGGCACCCTCTTGAACTGCGCCCGCGGTTGTATATAGTGGTGGGATCGTTGGCACTCGGCTAAGAGGAGTGCCAACTACCACCGAGCAAACTACCACCGAGGGTAGCCCTACTTCTGGGGCGCCGCCCTCTCTCTAGACAGCGGAGGTCCTACCAAATGAAGCTCAAGCCCCTGGGCGATCGCCTGATCGTGCGGGCGATCGAGGAGGAGGAGACCACGGCAAGTGGCCTCGTGCTCCCCGACACAGCCAAGGAAAAGCCGCAGAAGGGCAAGGTTCTCGCCGTCGGCGATGGCAAGTTCGACGACGACGGCAAGCGCGTCCCGCTCGACGTGAAGAAGGACGATGAGGTCCTCTACAGCAAGTACGGCGGTACCGAGATCAAGGTCGATGGTGAGGACCTGCTGGTGCTGCGCGAGTCCGATGTCCTCGCCAAGGTCCTTTAAGGAGAAGAAATGGCACACAAGGAGATCAAGTACGACGCCGAAGCGCGCAAGTCGCTCGAGGCAGGCGTGGACGCCGTGGCCAACGCGGTCAAGGTCACGCTCGGCCCGAAGGGCCGCTATGTGGTGCTGGACAAGAAGTTCGGCGCCCCCACGATCACCAACGACGGAGTGACGATCGCCCGCGAGATCGAGGTCGAGGACGTCTTCGAGAACCAGGGCGCCCAGCTGGTGCGCGAGGTGGCCACGGCCACCAACGACGTAGCCGGCGACGGAACCACCACCGCGACCGTGCTGGCCCAGGCGATCGTGCGCCAGGGCCTGAAGAACGTCGCAGCGGGCGCCAACCCGCTGGCGCTCAAGCGCGGCATCGAGCGCGCCGTGGACCAGGTGGTGGGCAGCATCAAATCGCAGGCCAAGGAGGTCTCGGGCAAGGAGCAGATCGCCCGCGTGGCCACCATCTCGGCCGGCGACGAAGAGATCGGTGACGTGATCGCCGACGCGATCGAGAAGGTCGGCAAGGATGGCGTGGTCAACGTCGAGGAGGGCCAGACGTTCGGCATGGACCTCGAGTTCACCGAGGGGATGCAGTTCGACAAGGGCTACATCTCCCCCTACATGGTCACCGACCAGGACCGCATGGAGGCGACCCTGGAGGACCCCTACATCCTGATCGCCAACCAGAAGATCGGCTCGGTCAGGGACGTGCTGCCGGTGCTCGAGGCCGTGATCCAGAGCGGTAAGCCGCTGCTGATCATCGCCGAGGACGTGGAGGGCGAGTCACTGGCGACGCTGGTGGTCAACAAGCTGCGCGGGACCTTCACCGGCGTGGCCGTGAAGGCGCCGGGCTTCGGCGACCGCCGCAAGCGGATGCTCGAGGACATCGCGATCCTCACGAAGGCCGAGGTGATCACCGAGGAGATGGGGCTGAAGCTGGAGAACACCCAGCTCTCCCAGCTCGGGCGTGCGCGGCGCGTCGTGATCGCCAAGGACAACACCACGATCGTCGACGGCGCCGGTGAGGCGGAGGCGATCAAGGGGCGCATCAACCAGATCAAGAACGAGATCGAGAACACCGACTCGGACTTCGATCGCGAGAAGCTCCAGGAGCGCCTGGCGAAGCTCTCCGGCGGCGTCGCCGTTGTGAAGGTCGGCGCGGCCACGGAGACGGAGATGAAGGAGAAGAAGCACCGCGTCGAGGACGCCCTGCAGGCCACGCGGGCGGCGTTGGAGGAGGGCATCGTCCCCGGCGGCGGCGTCGCGCTGCTGCAGGCCTCCGCGGCGATCAGCTCCAACGGCGGCGGAGCCGAGGACGACGATGAGAAAACCGGCGAGCGCATCGTGCTGCGCGCGCTGGAGGAGCCGCTGCGTCAGCTCGCCGAGAACGCGGGCCTGGAGGGCTCGGTGGTGGTCAACGACGTGCGCAAGGCCAAGAAAGGCCACGGGCTCAACGCGGCCACCAACGAGATCGTCGATCTCGTGGCCGCGGGCGTCATCGACCCCGCGATGGTCACCCGCTCGGCGCTGCAGAACGCGGCGTCGATCGCCAAGAACATCCTCACCACCGAGGCGATCGTCGCCGAGGTCCCCGAGAAGGAAAGTGGTGGCGGTGGCGGTGGCATGCCGGACATGAGCGGGATGATGTAGCGAGAGACGGAGGGGAGGGGCTCGCACAACGCGCTCCTCCCCGTCCGCCGCGCGCGTCCGCGCTTGTGCGGTGGCTCCGCGGCGATGCGGAAAGATGAGGGCCCGGCGTCGTGCCGGGCCCTCATCGCGGTTAGCCCTGGGGGGCGGGTCCGCCATCCTCGCTGGGGTGAACCCGACCCCCGCTTGAGGTAAAGGCCTGGCCCACCGCCATTGAGGAGGCGCCGGGACGGCGCCTTGCGGAGAGCATCCTGACACAGCCGGCGCCCCTCTTGTTGCGCTGTTTCTTACTTTTGGAAGCGTTGTTCCCACGTCCAGCCCGAGTTGGACGCTCGGGCTGGAGGCGAGATGGTGGGTGGTGCTACTGCACCGCGTCCACCGGCCGTGAGGGCGCGCCCACGTACTTGGCGGTCGGCCGGATCAGCTTCGCTTCGCGCTTCTGCTCGAGGATGTGCGCCGACCACCCCGCCACGCGCGCGCAGGTGAACATCGGGGTGAACAGCTCGGCGGGCACTTCGGCGAAGTCGAGCACCACCGCGGACCAGAACTCGACGTTGGTGGCGAGCACCCGGTCGGGCTTGCGCGCCTGCAGCTCCGCGAGCGCGGCCTGCTCGAGCGCCTCGGCGGCCTCCAGGCGCGGTGAGCCCAGTTCTCGGCAGGTGCGGCGCAGGACCCGCGCACGGGGATCTTCGGCGCGGTAGATGCGGTGGCCGAAGCCCATCAGCCGCTCCCCGCGGTCCAACGCCTCCTTCACCCAGAGCTCGGCGTCCCCCGCGCGTTCCACTTCCTCGAGCAT
>JBOGYA010000093.1:0-9547 GCA_050696515.1 Solirubrobacteraceae bacterium | reverse complement strand
AAGCGGAGCAGGCCGCCGGCAGCGCCTCGGCTGCTGCCGGCGAGCCCGCCGTCGCGTCGCGCCGCCGCCGCCGGCGTGAGCACTGGTTCACGGTGCGCCCCGTCGGTGGCGCCGGTGAGATCGGCGGCTCGGCGATCCTGGTGGAGACCCAAAACCACCACCGTGTGCTGCTGGACGCCGGGCAGCGCGTCAAGGGCGAGTACGGGGTCGACACGACTCACCTGTTCCACCGCGGGGTGCGCGGTGTCGACCACCTGCACGGGATCCTCGTCAGCCACGCCCACATCGACCACGTCGGGTCGCTGCCGACCATCTGGGACTACCACTCCACCCAGCAGGACGCCGAGGTGCCGGTCTGGATGACGGCCCCGACCAAGGACCTCGCGCGCATCATGCTCAGGGACTCGGCGAAGATCCAGCACGCTCGCGAGTACGAGCGCGACGCGCTCAGCGAATCGGACTTCGGCCAGGAGGCGATGGACCCCGTCTACACAGAGGCCAACGTCAACGAAGCGCTGGAGGCCGTGCACACCGTCGACCCGCACACGCCGGTGCCGATCCAGGACACGACGCTTGTCGCCAGGTTTTGTCCGGTGTCGCACGTCCTCGGCTCCTGCGCGATCCACCTCACCGACACGGACTCCGGGCACACGCTGCTGTACAGCGGCGACTTGGGGCCGATCAGCCAACCACAGCTGACCCTGCCGGACTTCGGGGGCACACAGCTGGTCCCGCGCGCGGACACGGTGCTCATGGAGTCCACCTACGGGCTGCTCAAAGACTCCGAGCGCGAGGGCCGCAAGCGCGCGGGGCTCGACGGCCGCGACCGGGAGATCTCGGTGCTGTTCGACAACGCCGAGCGCGCGCTGGAGCGCGGCGGGTTCGTGCTGATGCCCTCATTCTCGCTGGGCCGCACCCAGGAGCTCGTGCGGCTGATCGGCGACCGGCTGCGGAAAGTGAAGATCTACATCGCTGGCATGGGCGAGACGATCTTCGAGGTCTACGACCAGTTCCAGCGCAAGGACAAGGGGTTCTGGGTGCGGCCCGGGACCTACCCGGACACCGATCCGATCGGCCGCAGGATGCGGGGCCGCACGATCGAGCAGAAGGTCGAGGAGATCCTCGCGGGCGACAACGGGCTCATCATCGCCAGCCCCGCGATGCTCTCCGGCGGCTGGTCCCGGGCGTTCATGGAACGCATGATCGGCGACCCGCGCCACGCGCTCATCTTCAGCGGCTACCTGCCGCGGCACGGCACCGGCATCGCGCGGCTGCGGGAGCTGGGCACCAACCGGCTGCTCAAGCTCGACGGCGAGCAGGCCCGCATCCAGTGCGACTGGGTGAAGGTCGGGCTGTCCGCGCACGCGCCGGCGCTGGACCTGCGCCGGTTCGCGCGGGAGATGGCCGCCGACCACGACCACGTCAACTTCGGGCTGGTGCACGGCGAGCCGCAGGCGCAGCGGGAGCTGGCTGCGGACATCGGCACGATCGAGAACACGACCGCCAAGAGCCTGTCCAACGGCGAACCGTGGGTGCCTACGCGCCCGTAGCCTGAGCCCAAGCGCTGCACACAAGAGCGGTTTGACAACTGGCCCTGTAGTGGAGCCAGCCGAAGTCAATGCGAACCACTTTGCATGGTTGCCTGGCGGTCGAGTGGTGCTCGCCGGTAGGCCAGTGGAGGAGTAGTAATGACCGCTGATGCGTTGATGTGCTAGCATCACTCTGTGCGGACGACCTTGAACATCGACGAGGATGTGGTCGCGGTTGCGCGGCAGCTCGCCGTTGGGGAGCACCGCTCGCTCGGCTCCGTTATCTCTGAGCTTGCTCGTCGAGGGCTGACCCCCGCTCGGGTTGAGGCTGACGACGGACTGCCGGTCATCCGTGTGCCGGCAGGTACGCCGCCAATCACGCCCGATATGGTGCGGCGAGCACTCGACGAGGATTGAGCCTTCCCGGTGGCGCTGCTGGACGTCAACGCGCTTGTCGCGCTGGCTTGGGACTCGCACGTGCACCATGCAACGATGCGCGCATGGTTCGCGGCGAACGGCTCCGCGGGATGGGCGACGTGTCCGATCACAGAGAGCGGCTTTGTGCGGGTGTCGTCGAACCCGATAGTGCTGCCGAGCGCAATCGGCGTCGACGCGGCACGAGGAGTGCTTTCGGCACTGCGCGTACACCCCGGCCATCAGTTCCTCACCGATGATGTCTCAATGAGCGACAGTGATGTGCCGGCAATCGCCGGCTATCGGCAGGTGACCGACGCACACCTACTGACACTTTCCCGTCGCTGCGGCGTGCGCCTAGTAACGTTCGACGCGAGTATTCTCGCCATAGGCGACGGAAATGGCGTCGAGGTATTGACCACACTTCGAAAGGATCCGACGGTCGGGGACCCTCGGTACCCGCAGTGCCAGTAGACAAGTGTCTATGGAGCCAGCCGAGTCAATGCGACCGCGCGCGGCTGCCAGGCGGGCGGATATTGCTTGACGAAGCGGAATAGCGTCACTTGGCCAGGGCGAACGAAACCCCGGCGGTTTGGCCTGCCCGGAGGCTGCACAGGGACCGTTCCGGAGTCTTCGCCCCCAAGGTAGCGCGGGCGATCCACGATGACCAGTCCTCGCGCCCAATTCTCGCCACCGGACCTTGAGCGCCTGTTCAGCGAGCACGTACATCAAAACACTGCGGCCGGGGCTTCGCGGTCGCGGCCGAGATGTATCGTTTGGAAACGCGGCGATAACCGCGGCGTTCTGAGGGTTCACCGGCCATCTGGAGGGGCGCTGCGGAACCATCTTGGTGATCGACTGGCGTGCCTCGTGTGTCGAGGCCGCTTTACCAATTGCGGTCAGGAAGAAGTTGTTGATCGCAGCCCGATCGTGCTACTACCTGGCGGGTGAGCGCCAGAACCTTGCAAACGTGGTTCGGGAAGGCGATCTCCTCTGGGATTTCATCGAGCGAGAACCAACGAGCCGCAGTCACCTCGTCGAGCTGCAGGCTCTCCGCGGAAACGTCCGCCAGCCCGTGGCGCATTCCGGCAGGCTCGCCCACCATCTGCATCAGATACGCGCTGTTCGCTGTGTGCTCGTGCAGACCATCGAATGTCGCTGGTCCGTAAACGTCGATCCACGTACCGAGATACGACACAGCGCTCGCCCGAAGGCCGACCTCCTCGGCCAACTCCCGCTCGGCAGCGTGCATCGGATGCTCGTCTCCTTCACAGAACCCGCCCGGCACGTCCCACTTGCCCTTCCACGGAGATCTCGCGCGGCGCACCAGCAGCACGTGTCCCTCGTGCACCACCACCGCCTCACCACACGGCTTGGGATTGGTGAAATGCTCCTGCCCGCACACCGCACACCTTGTCGGCGGAATCTGCCCCAACACCGAGCCACATCTCCAGCAATGGCGCGCTGGCTGTGCCGCTTCGTCGTCACGCGGCGGTATGCCCCGGTGCACCGAGCCCGGTTCGAGACTGAGCGGGCCGAGCGCTCGCACAGCCTCCACGAACGACTCGACGTTACCTGCGCGATAAGCGTGAGCGAAAATCAGCGACGCCGCCGCCTGCTTGGACCAGCGCCGGCGAGGATCAGTCAACGCCCGGGCGAGCTCGCGGGCGTCGTCGATCAAGAGCATCGCATGGTCTTCGTACTCCCAGTTGTCCCGCGCCGTCATCACGTAGCGATTGAGCTCGCTCGCGAACTCCGTCGTCGACTGTCGCAGCACCGCATACATCAGAACCCCGATATTCGCGAACTCCGGCGTTGCCACGAAGGCGGTCAAGGCAAGCTCCTCGATCGCCTCCGGAGGGATCCCGAGCTCCTCTTCCAGTCCGCGCCGCGCCGTCTTGAAAATGTCGGGAGCTCCGTCGATGTCCTTGTCGCGCGCGAGTTGCACCGTCTCTCCGCTGGATGTCTGCCAGCAGCGCTCGAGGGCGGCCATCTTCGCCGAACGCAGGAACACCGGGACATCACCGTCGCTGGTCACGAGCGTCAGGTCGAGACCCATCATGTTGCTCAACTGCGTCTCCGGAATGCCGCCGCGGCCGGTCAGCAACGGCGCGGTTTCCGGAGTGAACGGGCCCAGCGCAACATTTGTCGCGAGCATGTCGAAGTAGCCCGTTGGGGCGACCCTCAGCCATACCCGGTGGTGCTCGTCGCCCTCCGCGTCAGCGTATGTCTCGACATCGAGGTCGTTGAGTCGCGCCACGTCGCCGTCATAAAAGCCGTGCTTGCGTGCGTACAGCTCCGCCCCCTCACGCAACTCCGGCGCCGCCCGCCAGCGTCGCTCTAGCAATGTCGCCCGCACATCTCGCGGCCGCGTAATCTGGCCCAGCGTTCCATAAAGCACCTGCAAGCCCACGTCGATTCCATGCAGCTCCAGTGGGCGCCCCGCGTAGTCGAACAAGCGGCGCCTCCGTCGTGCTCGCCCCGCCGCCCGTCGCGTGCGCCCCGCGTTCAGGCGGGGCGAAAGCAGGTGACCCAGGAAAACTCCCACCAGCGCGCCCGCCACCAGCCAGGCGACGGCGCCGAGTGTGCTGGAGAACGAGACGGTCGAGAGCGCTTGCATCGCCGATCCGCGGCCCTCATCACAGCCGCCCCGCAGGCCGCGAGATCGGATGCCGCCGTGCCGCACCAGGGACGATACTTGAGGAAGTCCGCATCGGCGTCCGAGACGCGATTGATCGACCTACCTCACCGGCGGTTCGACCACCGTCAAGAACGCGCTGCGAAATCTGCTGGAAATCGTGGTGTATGGACTTGGGCGGGCCAAGACTAAACCGTCGAGCGCGGGTCGAGGCTTTGCGGCGGGCGCTTGTAGTGGGTCGCTGATACGCGACCCTACTGGTGCTGCGTATCGCCTGCTGGGGGCTCGTCAAATCCTGGCCAAGCGGGATCGATACCCTCGCTGCGGAGCAGCTCTGCTTGGACTGCGAGGACATCCTCGGCTCGCCGACCTTCGCCAAGCATGTATCCGACGGGAGACGCTAGTCGCTCCACCCCGTCACCCTCTTTACGAGGCTGTATATCTCGTCGTCCAGCCATGGTGGCTTGCCAAACCTCTTTCGGTGGCGTCGCGCCATCAGTAGCGCGTAGGTCTCGGCGACCAGCTCGTGTGTGTAGTCCGTAGTACGATAGCCGCCGCCGCGGATGCCTTCGCGTACACCTTCTGGGGCCAGATCGAGCAGTCTGGCTCCGGCAGCCATGTCTTCCGGCGAACAGCGTGTCATGCCGAGTGCGTGCCCCCACTCGTGCCACGCAGTGCGTGATACGAACTCATCATGTGCGGGTTGATTCAGGCCCGCAAGCGCCGGATGGCCGATGTTCAGGAGGACAACACGCAGGTCCTGGACCCAAACGGCGACGGCATTGTCCAGCCCAATCTGGGCTGAGCGCGAGAGCATAGGATGCCCAGCAGATCGCAGAAAGCGATTGACCGATACGCCAAGTCGCTCGTCGACGGCCTGCCATTGAGATGCGCCAATTGACTCGAGCAGCGCCCGGTGAGCCGGCGGCAAGCTGAGCCAAGCCAGGTGCAAGACGCGCTCCGCGCGCTCGATTTCTTCCCGACCAGCCATGATCCGGTCAACTTCGCTGCGACCGACCGCTGGACCTTCTCGCGCCGCCTATAGCTCATGGTTTGCACTAGAACGTTTATGTCCGGCGAAATGGAGCCAGCCGGGATCGAACCGGCGACCTCCTGCTTGCAAAGCAGGGGCGGTCGTGCTGGAGCCAATGAACACGGGGCTTAGGGCCGGCCTAAATGGCGTTATGGCTGGCAAAACCGGCCAGTGTGGTACTCAAAGCGGTACTCACCACCATGTGGTACTCAAGTGGTACTCTGTATTAAGATGGCGGTTGAAGATAAGCAAAGCGGTGGCGCTCCAACCGGCGCGCTCGTAGTGACGGGCCGCGCGGACAGGCCCGTTTACGACGGTAAGTGGCGCCGTGCGGGGCGACAGGTGAAGCGGCGCATCGGGCTGGCGTGGCTTGAGCGAGCGGCCGACGACAGCGGGTGGGTCATGCGGCGCGGGCGCGTACCAGAGGGCTACTTCGATGAGAAGCACGCGACCGTGCGGATGGCCGAGCTGATCGCCGAGCACGACCAGGAGGAGCGCGCGATCGAAGCGGGCGAGCGTGAGCGCCGCGAGCGTGGCGTGACCTTTCGCGAGCTGGCCGCGGAGTGGCTAGAGCACCTGCAACACGAGCGCGGCGCCAAGCCGTCCACGCTCAGCGACTACCGCTATATGCTCGCCGAGCCCGGCACCCCACACCGCCGCGGCAAGGGCAAGAGCCCCGGAGTGCTCATGGCCGCGTTCGGGGATCGGCCCGCAGCGAAGATCACCACGCGGGAGGTCTCGGCGTTCCTGCGCGGGCTGGATCGCCAAGGCGTCTCCCCACGCTCCGTCAACAAGAACCGGCAGGTGCTCTCAGCGATCTTTGGCTACGCCTGCCGCGCCGACACACACAACCTGCCTGCCAATCCCGTGGCGGCGACAACCAAACGCCGCGAACCTCCGCCCGCGGTGCTCGACTTCTACGAGCCGGAGGAGGTCGAGATGATTGCCTCTGCCGCCGCCGTAGGATCGCATCGAGGCGCACAGCCGGCCAACCTGAGCGTCGATGAGATCACATGGCGCGCACGCGAGGACGCACAGGACGGCGAGCTGTTCCGCCTCGCCGCCTACACCGGCCTGCGCCTCGGCGAGCTGGTCGCGCTGCGCTGGGAGGACGTCGATTTGGACACGCGGCGGATGGTCGTCCACCGCGCCGTGTCCGCCGGCGTGGAGGGACCGACCAAGAGCTGGCAGGCGCGCTTCCTCCCGCTCGCAGATCCCGCCGCCGAAGCCTTGGAACGCCTCCAGGCCCGAGGCGATTACACCTCACGCGAGGACTACATCTTCTGCTCCCGCCTCGGTCGCCGCCTCGACCCCTCCGCCGTGCGCCGCCGGTTCAAGGCTGCACGTGACGCCGCCGGCCTGCGCCCACTGCGCTTCCACGCACTGCGCCACGCCGCCGGCAGCCTCATCGCCAGGCACGCGGACGCGCGCTTCGTGCAGGAGTTCCTCGGGCACTCGCGCATCACGACCACGGAGCGCTACATGCACGCCAAGGCTCGGCCGGAGGACCTCAAACGGGTCAATCTGGCGTTTGCGGCCAGGCCGTCGAGTGAGCGGTCGGAGACCAAAGTTGGCGGATGATTCCTCGGAAGACCGCTGAGCAGTCAGACACCCCGTCGAGAACTGCGGCGAGGAGATACCCACCGATCGCCACCGCGCGGCGCGGTTCTGCTCAGACCCCTGCCGCCGCCACGCCACCTACCTACGCGAACGCGCGGCGTAGGAGCACTTCGCCAAGGCGTTCTCGCCGGGGGATGGGTTGGCCCGTCCGGCACATAGCGGCAGAGTGTGGCGGTGATTGGCAGAGTGTGGCAGAGTGTGGCAGAGTGCTCACTTGCGGCGGTAGAAGCCGGTCTGTGGAGCGCCAACGAACTCGATTACGCCAGCCTCGCGAAGATAGCCAAGATCACGCCCCAAGCTCCTCGTCGGGATGCCGGTGCGCTGCTGGATATCGACCGTATTCGGTCGCTCTAGCTCGTCGATCGCGACCAGCACGGCAGCGTGGCGCTCCTCCGTCGTCATTCGGGCTCGTGACGGCCCGCGGGATCGCCCCGGGATGTCGGGGGTAGGCCGCGAAGATAGGTCGCCGCTCGGATGAGGCCGCAGAACCACCTTGATCTGCGGGCCGTTCTCGATCCACTCTGGCTCGGGATAGCCGTCCTCGCGACAGGCGGCGATCACGCGGTCGTACCCGCTCCCGTAGCCCTCGATGACGCCCAATCGCATCAGCACTCGCGAGATGGCCTTGTTGCGACGCAAGCTCACCCCCGATTCGAAATCCTCGCGAGAGAAGCCCGGTGGCCACGTCCCGGGACTCGATATCTCAAGGCGATCGGAGTACAGAGCAACGAAGATCGAGGCGCCCTCCACGGCGTAGTCCGCATGGGCGACCGCGTTGTTGAGAACCTCGCGGATGGCGGGAGGCGGGTAGAGATCCAGCTCTTCTCGCTGCGTGCGCCCGGTGATCCGCACGATGCGGTCGGTGTTGCGCTCGATGAACCGGACCGCCGCCTCGATCCCGCCGAGCACCGTGTCGTCGCGTTCCTCGCTCTTGACCACCGGCTTGCTCTTATCGGCTCCCCGAAACTCAACGCATCGGATCTGCGCATCAGGAAAATGGATGGCCTGCTCACGCCCGAACAGGATGATCCCGGCGCGGGTGGGAACCAGCTGCCCGGCGTACTCGGCCAGCACACCAAGCCCCCGCAACTTTGCGTCCGTCGGGCGCTCCCCCACTACATCCAGCCACCGCTTGATCGCCTGCCGGTCGAGATCGTCGGGCGCAAGTCCCGGCATCGACTCCTGGTCCCAGGCACCCATTCGCCGCGCCCGTTCAAGCTCGGCGACCTTCTCTGGGCTCGCGGGCAGCGAGTTGCTGCCGATGCGAACGAACGTGCCTCTGTCCTTGCCCTTGTCCTTGATGAAGAAGGGGCCGGCGGCGTAGGCAGCGCGCAGAAGGAGTAGGTCGCGCCCCTTGTGGGTCACGATCTCGAGCTGGACGGTGGGCTGCGGATCGATCGCGCTCGCAACGGCGTTCGCCAGCTTCTCCTCCTGCTTCTCTACGTCATTGAGGCCGAGGACGACTCTCGTCTGATCCTCTACGCCCACGACGAGAGTCCCGCCGGCCGTGTTCAGAAACGAGCAGACGGTCTCCAAGACCCGCTTCATGCTCGACAGGTCCCGCTTGAAGTCGAGACGAGTTCCCTCGCGCTCGGATAGGAGCTCCGCAACGGACTTGGCCACCACAAGAGCCTAAGACCCCCCACGGCTGGACCCAGCGGCCAGGGGAACCTACCCGCGGAGGCATCTGCCGGGCCTCGACAAAACACACCGACATGCCGCTCACGCCGCCGACCTGTCCCTTGGCTGGCTCCGCACCGCCGCCTCGATCTCATCGCGCAGGAAGATCCAGCGGCGCCCAAGCTTGCGCCCAGGGAGGACCCCGCGCCGGGCGTATTCGAGCACGGTCGAGATCGGGAGGTACAGCAGCTCGGCGACGTCGCGGCCGTCGAGGACGTCTTCGCGCGTCAGTCGAGGCCGGGAAGAAATGGATGTGGGGAGCGTGTTCATCAGGCGTGGGCAGAGATGCGTCTGGGGTTATTGACCCTGAGCGGCCGAAAACGGCCACGAAGTTTGCGAACGCTCGGCCCCGCCTGAGTGACACCCTGGTATCCTGCTTGCTCCAGCGACGCGCACCGACAGCACCGGCCATCCCCGGCAGCCTGGCCGACCACCTCCAGCGACGCCTCCAGAGCCGTGACGCTGGACCCTTCCGCGGCCCTCGGATCGCTTCGCTCCCCTCCAGCACAGTCTACGGGCATGAAAATGCCGGGGGGCTGTTGTCCGGTCGTGGCCGTAGGGTCGTTTGACCGGGACAGGGGCCTTGTGGGAAGACGCAATGGTGGGGCAGGCCGTCGTGCATTTGGGCTGCGA